>DAIDBG010000205.1 GCA_027310225.1 bacterium
CGCTTCACGTTTTCCTGCATCTGCGCCGTCTGCTTGTCCATGTCGGCGGCCGTCGCCGGCGGCCTGGCCGGGGGCTGGGGCGCAGTCTGTGCGGCGGCGTATGGCGCGCCGAGCGCCAGGGCGGCGAGCAGCGCGACTACCGGCGGGTTTCTCATTGCCAGGATTCCTTTCAAAGTCATGTTACCGGGATTCTTCATCGTTCGTTCTGCCTGTCAGCAGCCGCCGCGCCTGCGGGGGCGGTCCTCCGGCGCTCCGGCCGAATGCGCCGGATGACCCGCAGCTTTCTGGGCATACTCCTGCGGCGCGGCCTCGAAGCGGTCGCGGTTTTCCTTCGAGGCGAAGTAATAGATCTTTCCCTGGTAGAGCGAAGTCAGCGCCTGGGCGGTGCGCACCGCTTCGCCACTCACGGGATCAATGGCTGCTTCCGGTGCGTTTGACGCCGCGCGGCTGTCAGGCTGCTCGCCATGACCGCCGTGGCCGCCGCCATGCCCCCCGCCGCCATGTCCGCCATGTCCGCCGCCGCCATGTCCGCCGTGCCCCAGCCCGCCGAGCAGGCCTCCCAGCCCGCCGCCGAGTCCGCCGCCATGGCCGCCGCCCAATCCCCCCAGTCCGCCGCCATGCCCTCCATGGCCGCCGCCCAGCCCGCCGCCGCGGAACAGAAAGAAGGCGACTCCGACAGCGAGAAGAACCCAGATCCAGTTTTGTGATAGCCACTCCATTTTATGTCTCCTTATCGGTACAGGTTGTGGAAAACGCTCTCCCGCGCTTCGTCCCGGGCCTTGCGCCAGGCATCCAGCGCCGCGGAAGTCTGCCCGCTCAACGCGCGCTCCGCAGCGACGAACGGGTTGTCCGCGGAGGCGGGCTGGCGCTGCTCGCTGACCCACGGCGCGAGCGCCGCGATCCCGGCCATCCAGGGATTGAGCTTCTCGGAGAACAGGTAGCGGCTTACACGCATCGGGTGGGCCCATTTGAGCCACGCCGCGCTCATCGGGTTCGCGGCCGCCCGCACCCACGGGCTGACGAAGGTGTTGTAGAGATGCTCGTTGAACTCGGAGACCTTGCGCACCTTCTCGAACTCCGCGCGCGGGTAATCGAAGCGGATGTCCTCGACCTTGCGTTCTTCGAACGCCACCGAGTATTGCGGCTTGCGGCAGTCGGGATCGTTCGTCGGGTTGCTGATCTTCATCTCGTAGAGGCCAGGCTTGAGCGTCTCGAGCTCTCCCAGGCTCTCGAGGATCGCCCGGTGCTCCAGGCGCGCGACGCTCGCCGAGACGAAGATGCCCAAGTGCCCGACGTGCGGGTTGATGAGATAGACGATGCGCTTGCCGGCGGCCTTGAGTGCTTCGGTCGTGGGGTACACCGCCGGGACCCAGTTCAACGCCTGGTGCGGGGGCGTGATGTTGTCCCCGTGAGAGGCGAAGATCACGATCGGGTTGCGGATGCGCTTCAGATCGGCGACGCAGCCTTCGCAGATGCGCATCTCGCCGCTTTCCAGCTTGTTGCCGATGAAGAGATTCTCGACGATGGCGGTGATCTCCTCGCGCGACAGGAAGTAGAAACCGGTCCACCAGCGCTCGAATTCCAGAAACCGCTCCCGTTCCGTGTCCACGTTGGCGAACACCTTGTAGTTCTTGTCCCACAGCGTGTTGGCGGGGTTGAGGTCCTCGAAGTTCTGCGCGAGCCAGGCGCCGTCGAAGCGGCCGTCGCCGAGGTCCGAAAGGAAGTGCGCGATCCAGGCGCCGCCCGTGAGGCCGCCGGCGAGCCGCATGGGATTGGCGTCGCTCGCTCCCGCCCAGTAGGAGAGGGGAGAGCCGTTCAACACCGCCGGACCCACCAGGCCTTCGCAGTCGGCCGAACGCAGCGTGACCGCCCAGCCGGCCTGGCAGTTGCCGTAGAGCACGGGCGCCGTTCCCTTGTGCCGGCGGCTGACTTCCTCGACGAAGCGCCGCAGCGCGTGCAGCACATCCGCCAGCGTCTGGCCGGGGCACGGCGCGGGGAAGAACATGACGAAATAGACCGGGTGGCCTTCATGCAGCGCCATGCCGACCTCGGAATCGCGCTTGAAGCCGCCGATGCCGGGGCCGTGCCCGGCGCGCGGGTCGAGGATGATCACGGGCGGCTTGGCTTCGTCCACGCACTCCTCCCAGTGGTCCGAGCCGCAGGCCGTGATGCGCAGCAGCGCATAATTGGCGGGATGCTTGAAACGGCGGGCATCCAGGACCGTTTCGTACTCGAAATGCAGCAGCGGCGGCAGGCCCGCCTGCTCGTGCGCGAGCATGTTGTTGGCGCGCTCGCGCAGGATGTCGAGAAACAGGATGCTGCGTTGCCACAGGTCCAGTTGGTATTGCCAGGCGGCCTCGGGCAGCCCGGCGGCCGCTTTGACGTCGGCTTGCGCCGAGGCCGGCGCCTGGCCTGCGGGTGGTTCGCGGGAGGGAGCTTCGGCCTTCACCGATTTAATAGGGCGTGCCATGTCGAATTCCTTTCATCGTCTCTTTCCAGGATGGCGCCGGTAATCTGCCTGCGGTCGGCCATCTCATCAGCAGCAGCCGCCGCGCTTGCGAGGGGGGGCCTCCGCAGCTTCGGCCGAATGCGCCGGATGACCCGCAGCTTTCTGGGCATACTCCTGCGGCGCGGCCTCGAAGCGGTCGCGGTTTTCCTTCGAGGCGAAGTAATAGATCTTTCCCTGGTAGAGCGAAGTCAGCGCC
>DAIDBG010000368.1 GCA_027310225.1 bacterium
ATCCCGCCCAGCACGCCCGGCACGATGCCGGCGACGAACATCTGCACCACGGAGGTCTCGGCCATCACTGCATAGAGGATCATCGGAATCGAGGGCGGGATGATCACGGCGAGCGTCGCCGCCGAGGACATCACCGCGGCGGCGACCGGTGTCGGGTAGCCCTTCGACTTCATCGCCGGGATGAGGATCGAGCCGAGCGCCGAGACGTCGGCGACCGCCGAGCCGGAGATCTCGGCGAAGAACAACGAGGCGCCGATCGAGACCATCGCGAGGCCCCCGCGGATGAATCCGAGGAGGGCCGAGGCGAAGGCGATCAGGCGGCGCGTGATGCCGGAGGCGTTCATGATCGCGCCGGCGAGGATGAACAGCGGGATCGCGATCAGCGGGAAGCTGGTCGCGCCGTTGTAGAGCACGATCGCCAGGTTGGGCAGCGAGTCGGCCCCCTGGCTCACCACCATGGCGGTGACCGCGACGATGCCGAGCGCCACCGAGATCGGCACGTCAATGATGACGAGCGCGAGCACGGAGGCGAAGAGCAGCAGCATCGCCATTGTCACGCCTCGTGCGGTGGCGCGTACGCGCAGCCGCACCTCGAATCTCCCTTCTCCGCTCGGGAGAAGGGCGGGGATGAGGGATGGGCGCCGTAATGCGCGGTACGGGAGCCCATCAGTGCGAGCCTTCCCCGGTTGCGGCGCCGTGCCCGCCGCCGGCGAACGACCCCTTCAGCACCGCCGGCAGGGTGAGGATCTCGGCGATGACGATGAGCACCGCGCTGATCGGGATCACCGACTGCGTGTACTGGACCGATACCTCGGGGATCGAGACCAGGTTGTCGGTGGCGAGCACGTCGAGCACCGAGTAGCCGACCCAGGCGATGAGCGCGAAGAACGCGATCACCAGCGCCTCGGCGACGATGCGCAGGGCGAGCCTCGCCCGCGGCGGCAGCATCGCCATCACCTCGGGGCAGCCGATGTGCGCGCGCTTCGCCGCCGCGAGCGCCGAGCCGTAGAACGTGAGCCAGGCGAGGAGGATCGAGGCGATCTCGTCGTACCAGACGAGCGCCTGGCCGAAGGTGCGGAAAACGACGCCGACCGTGACCTCGACGGCGAGCACCGCCATCAGGAGGATGACGACGGCCTCGAGGAGCTTCTCGTAGGCGATACGTACGCGAGCGAGCGTCATCCCGTCAATGATGAATGATTAACGATGAGCGATGAATCAAGTCGGAACGAGAGGCGGAACCCGGCAGAAGCATTCCGCACTCATCATTCCGCATTCATCATTTCGCCAGGGCGAGCGCCTTGTCAATCAGCTCCTTGGAGCCTTTGACTTCCTTGCCGAACTCCTCGTACACCGCCTTGCTCGCCGCGACGAACGCCGCCTTGTTGACTTCGTTCACCTTCACGCCCGCGGCCTTGATCTTGTCGAGCAGCTCGTTCTCGTCCTTTTGCGCCGTGGCATAGACGAAGGATTGCAGCTCCTTGGCGGTGTCCTCCAGGACCTTGCGCACGTCGGCGGGCAGCGTCGCCCACTTCTTGGATCCGACCGTGATGTAGGCCGGCGTATAGACATGGCCGGTGAGCGAGAGGAACTTCTGCACTTCCTGGAACTTGGCGCTGACGATCTGAGAGAACGGGTTTTCCTGCCCGTCCATCACGCCGGTCTGCAGCGCGGTGAACACTTCCGAGAACTTCATCGGGCTCGGGTTCGCGCCGTAAGCCTGGAACATCCTCACGCGCCACTTGCCTTCCGGAACGCGCAGCTTGATGCCGTCCAGGTCCTTCGGCACAACGATCGGGCGCTTGTTGTTGGTGATGTGGCGGTAGCCGTTTTCCCACACGGCGAGGATCTTCAGTCCCTTCTTCTCGGCCTCGGGGGCAAGCCGCGGCCAGAACACCTCCTTCTCGATCGCGTTCATGTGCTTGCGGTCCTTCACCAGGTACGGCATCTCGAAGATGCCGAAGAGGTCGGACTCGGAGGACATCACGGTCGAGGGCAGGGCGAAGTCCACGGTGCCGAGCTTCAGCTTCTGCAGCAGCTCCTTGTCGCCCCCGAGCTGGCTCGATCCGAACACTACGACCTTCGCCTTGTTGCCGAGCTTGCCGTTGGCGCGCTTGGCGAACTCCTCGGCCGACTTGGCGAACAGTGAGCCAGGTTCGCCGACGTGGCCGAACTTGAGCTCGAGCTGGGCCAGGGCGGACCCGCTCGAGAACAGCGCGATCAGCAGGACGGACCGCAGAACGTGAAGATGTTTCATGACCTTCCTCCTATGGATGAATCACTGCATCGTTGGTCTTGGTGATACCCGCGCGAGCGCGGACGGTTAACTTAGCCTGTACAGCCCGTTTCCGCAAGGGGCGACGGCATTCCGCATGACGGGATCGGCGCGTTTGGCAGCCTTTGGGACCTGCCGGTCCGCGCAAGCTGCCGGATCCTGCCCGCTTAACGTCAACCAGAGCCATTCAGGATGACAGCAACCCCTTCCAACCCGCTTTTCCATTTAGCAGCTTGTCGGAACAGCGAAAGCCCGACAAGCTGCTAGAAGGGCTGGATCTTCGCCGCGCGCACGACTTTGGTCCATTTCGCCGTTTCCGATTTGAGGCGGGCACTGTATTCGGCGGAGGTGGACGGAATCGGATCCATTCCCTGCGCCAGATACTTCTGTCTGGTATCCGGCGAGTTGAGCAGGCGGACTGTCGTCCGGTTGAGCTTTTCGACGATCGCGCGCGGGGTGCCGGCCGGCGCCAGTACGCCGTACCAGGTGCTGTACTCGTATCCGGGAACCCCCGCCTCGGCAATCGTGGGCACTTCCGGCAAGGCGGAAGCGCGCCTGGTGGAAGTCACGCCCAACGCGCGCAATCTTCCCGCCTTCACGTGTGGCAGCGCGGACGCAAACGTCGAGAGAAACACCGAGATTTCGTTGCCGAGCAACGCGGTGAGCGAGGGGCCGGTGCCCTTGTAGGGGACGTGTACGAGCTCGATCTTCAGGGATAACGTCAGCAACTCCATCGCGAGATGCGTGCCCGAGCCGACACCGGCGGAGGCGTAGGTGAATTTGCCCGGAGCCGAACGCGCGAGCGTAATGAATTCCCCGAGCGTTTTCGCGGGGAGCGAGGGGTGCGCGACCAGGATGTTGGGCTGTTCCACGACGAGCGATACCGGCGTGAAGTCGCGCAGGCCGTCGTACGGCAGCGATTTGTAGAGCGCGGGATTGAAGGCCATGCTGATGTTGCCAAGCAGCAGGGTGTAGCCGTCGGGGCTCGCCTTGGCGACGATGTCGGTGCCGATGGTGCTGCCGGCCCCCGCGCGGTTGTCCACCACGACCGTCTGTCCCAGGGCTTGTTGCAGGACTTCGGCCAGGATCCGCCCGGAGATGTCGGAGCCGCCCCCCGGGGCGAACGGCACGACCATCCGGATCGGGCGCGTCGGATAGGTTTGTGCACTGGCGAGCGGCGCAGCCGCGATGGATGCGGCAAACGCGATCGCCCACAGATAGCGCATCGGATCCTCCTCTTTACCGGCTGTAACTTCCTTTGCGTTGACGCCTTTGCGGCTCAGGCGACGCCGAGCCTGGCGGATTTCTTCTGTGCGGCGGCGCCGCTGCTGATGAGATAGTCCATGGCCGTGCCGACGCCACCCTTGTTGTGCGGCACGCCGGCGAGCGCGAGCCCCATCTCGACGCCGGCGAGCGTGCCCATGAGCATCAGGTCGTTGAAGTCGCCGAGGTGCCCGATGCGGAACACCTTGTCGCGGAGCTTCGTGAGGCCGGAGCCGAGCGAGAGGTTGAAGTGCTCGAGCACCACCTCGCGGAAGCGGATCTCGCTGTGGCCCTCGGGCATCAGCACGGCGGTCAACGAGCTCGAGTACTCGGCGGGGTTCGCGCACAGGATCTCGAGCCCCCACGCGCGCACCGCGCGCCGCGTCGCCTCGGCGTGGCGGTCGTGGCGCTTGAACACGTTTTCGAGCCCCTCCTCCTCCAGCAGCATCTTCAGCGCGACACGCAGGCCGTAGAGCAGGTTCGTCGCCGGCGTGTACGGGAACCAGCCGTCCTTGTTGGAAGCGATCATCTCCTCCCAGTTCCAGTACGAGCGCGGCAGCTTCGCCGATTTCGAGGCGGCGAGCGCCTTGTCGGACACGGCGTTGAAGGACAGCCCGGGCGGAAGCATCAAGCCCTTCTGAGAGCCGGCCACCGTCACGTCCACGCCCCACTCGTCGTGGCGGTAGTCGATGGACGCAAGGGAGGAGATGGTGTCCACCATGAAGAGCGCCGGGTGCCGCGCGCGGTCGATCGCCTTGCGCGCCTCCCCGATGCGCGAGGTGACGCCGGTGGAAGTCTCGTTGTGCACCACGCACACCGCCCTGATCTCGTGCTTCCTGTCTTCGGCCAACCTGGCTTCGATTGCGGCAGGATCCGCCCCATGTCGCCAGTCTCCTTTGATGAACTCGGGCGCGAGCCCGAGTTTATCGGCCATGTTGCGCCACAGCGTTGCGA
>DAIDBG010000232.1 GCA_027310225.1 bacterium
GCAGCATGCGCGCGATCTCATGGGCCGCCTGCAGGAGGAACGGCGTCACCACGAACCACGTCAGGACGGCCTTGCGTGAATAGACGCCCGTCATCTTGGTCACGAACGCGATGAACAGCAGGATGCCGATCACCGTCACCCAGTTCGCGAGGATGCCGCGCCCGGGCACGAGCAGCGACAGGCGCGAGCGCCCGTTCGTGAGCGGCAGCTCGCCGAACACCCAGATGGAAACGAGGGACGCGACAGTCGCCAGCGCCGCGTAGAACACCGTGAACGGCTCCTGGTAGGCAACGAGGCACAGCGCGAGGCCGACGGTGCACGCGGCCGGGGCGAGCGTGATCCTGACGAACGCCACCAGCGGCAGTTCCGTGCCGAAACGCTGGAAGTCGGTCGCTAACGTGCTCATGGTGGATCCGATGGCTGCAATGCTTGTTCCACTCCTGTTGCCGCAGGCTGCACGAATTCCGCGGAGCAAACGCAACCCTCCGCAGCGCGTCGTCAGAGGCCAGGCGCCCGCCGCACCCGGATCATCACCACACATGCTTGCAACACCCGTGCCAGCACCCCCAGCGCTCCGTGTCGGATCAAGCAGTTGCCGGTAATGCGCACCGGCGCGGCGCGCAAGAGCGCCGCAATTCGGGCGGATTTTGTCGGCACTGAACGACATGCGGGGCGGCGGAATCGCCGCGCTCGATTCCGAGCGCGGAAATCGCGCTGCGCAACGCGGATAGCGCCCCGAGCGCGCGCATTGCTCAGGGCCTGCGGGCGAAAATTACGCGAGCGTCATAGCCGGCGCGGTGCGCGCACCCCAGGATTTCTGTCGCTCGCGGACAACACTCGTGGGAAAAATCACCAAAACCGCATGATTTTTCTTTCGTTTTCCTGTCGCAACCAGGCGACTTCACCGCGCGACCGCCATAACAAACGGCCCGCGCGATCGCGTTGCCGGCTTGCGTCTGCGCGTGATGGCCCGGCTGGGGCACCCTTGCAGGGCCGGAACCGTGGATCGGATGCGCAAAAATGGCTAAAATTCATTGGCACGGATTTCGCATATGGGCATCCGGCCTCCATGGCCCAAGGAGAAAACAATGAAGCGAAAAACGATCACGGCATTGGTGCTGCTGTGCGTTCCCGCAACCGGCTTCGCGCTCGATACCCTCGACACCATCCGCTGGCCCGACGAGGGCAGGTTTCCCGCCTATTCCCTGGAGCCCGATGAGCGCAAGGTGCGCTTGTTCGTATTCGGCGACGTGGACCGCGACAGCAATCCGTTCCGGCTCTCGGACACCGCGAACACGCAAGCGACGCTCGGCACCACCGAGAAGTCCGACACCGTGGTGCGCGCCGGCGTCGGACTGAAGGCCGACCTCCCGGTGAGCCGGCAGCGCCTGCTGTTCGACCTGCGCGGGGAGCAGAACGACTATCGCCGCTTCGACCTGCTCGATCACTTCGCGTACCGGGGCAGCGGCACGTGGCGCTGGCAGGCCGGCAACCAGTGGAGCGGCGAAATCGGCGCCAGCAAGCGGCGCTTCCTGGCGAACCTCGCCGAGCTCCAGCGCCCGATCAAGGACTTGGTCACCGAGGACCGCGCATTCGCCGGCGCCGGTTTCCTCGTCACGCCGCGCTGGAAAGTCCGCGGCATGCTCGACTGGACCAAGTGGGACCACGGCGAGCCCACGCGCCAGACGCTGGACGCGCGCGTCGTGGGCGGCACGATCGGACTCGACTACGTCACGCCGCCCGGCAATTTCGTCGGCGGGCAGGTGCGCTACAGCGAGGGGGACTACCCCAATCGCCAGCTCGTGGCGGGCAACCTGGTCAGCAACCAGTACCAGGAGGTCGAGAGCAGCGCCGTGCTCCACTGGGTCGTGACCGGCAAGTCCACTTTCGACGCCCGGCTCGGCTACACGAGCCGCCGCCACGACGAGGTGCCGCAGCGCGACTTCGACGGGGCGACCGGACGTCTCAACTATGACTGGTTCATCGCGGCGAAGACCCTGCTCAACTTCTCGGTCTGGCGCGAGCTGCGCTCCGCGGAGGACATCTCCGCGAGCTACGTCGTGAGCAAGGGCTGGGGCCTCGGCCCGGCGTGGGCGCCGACCTCGAAGCTCGTGTTCCAGGCGAAATACCTCCGCGAGGACCGCGACTACCGGGGCGATCCGAACTTCGTCGCTTCCGGCGCCCCGCCGCGCGACGACACCTTTCGCGGCGTGAGCCTCACGGCCGGCTACGCGCCGCGGCGCAACCTCCAGTTTTCGCTCGGGGCGGAAAGAGGCCAGCGCGAGTCCAACATCGTGGGCGTGGACTACGACTACACCGCGGTTTCTGCCAACGCGCGGGTTTCCTTCTGATCCCCGTCAATCCTGTCCATTCTTAGCGCCCTGCGGCGCGCGCCCGCGGCGCCTGCCACGCGCGCTCCCACGCCCACGCGTGCGCGATGATGGTGTCTAGGCCGGGATACAGCGGCTGCCATCCGAGCTCGCGCCGGGCGAGCGTCGCATCGGCCACCAGCCGCGCGGGGTCGCCCGCGCGGCGCCCCGCTTCCTCCGCTTCGATCGGACCCGCCGTGACCCGGCGGGCGGTCTCGATCACTTCCCGCACCGAGAAGCCGTTGCCGTTGCCGAGGTTGTAGGCACGGCTCTTGCCGCCTTCCATCAGGTGCTCCATCGCCAGCAGATGGGCGCGGCACAGGTCGTTCACGTGGATGTAGTCGCGGATGCACGTCCCGTCCAGCGTGTCGTAGTCCGTCCCGTAGATGCGGACCGACGACGCCCTTCCGGACGCCGCCTGCAGCGCGAGCGGAATCAGATGGGTCTCGGGGTCGTGGCGCTCGCCGAGGCTGCCGGAGGGATCGGCTCCCGCGGCGTTGAAGTAGCGCAGGCAGACGTGGCGCACGCCGTGCGCGCGCTCGTAGTCGGGGAGCATCTGCTCCACGATCCACTTCGAGCGGCCGTACGGGGTGAGCGGGGCTTTCGGGTGGGTCTCGTCGATCGGCACGTAGCGCGGCTCGCCGAAAATCGCGGCGCTGGAGGAAAACACCAGCCGGTGCACCCGGCGCCTCACCATGGCGTCGAGCAGGTTGAGCGTATTGGCGACGTTGTTCCAGTAGTAACTGCCGGGGTGCGCCACCGATTCGCCCACCTGGATCGAGGAGGCGAAATGCATCACCCCGTCGAAGTGGCGGCCAGAGAAAATGGTGTCGAGCAGCACGCGGGAGCCCAGGTCCACCTTGAGGAAGATCCTCCCCGGCACCGCGTCGCGGTGTCCGGTCGAGAGGTTGTCCACGACGACCGCCTCGTGGCCCTCGTCGAGCAGCATCTTGGTCATGTGCGAGCCGATGTAGCCGGCCCCGCCGACGACGAGAATCCTCATGCTTCGCCTCCCGCCGCCGCGCCCCCGTGCTCCGCGTCCCGGGCGGCGCGCGGCGGTGAAGTCAGCGCGGGCCCGGCGTCGGGACTCTTCTTGCGCTCCAGGCGCCCGTAGGTGTCCTCCAGGCGCACGATGTCGTCCTCGCCGAGGTAGGCGCCCGACTGCACCTCGATGATCTCCAGCGGGACCCGCCCGGGGTTCTCCAGGCGGTGCTTCACCCCGAGCGGAATGTAGGTGGACTGGTTCTCGGTGAGCAGGAAGACCTCCTCGCCCCGCGTCACCCGCGCGGTGCCCCGCACCACGACCCAGTGCTCCGCGCGGTGATAGTGGACCTGGAGCGACAGCGCGGCGCCGGGGTTGACCACGATGCGCTTGACCTGGAAGCGCTCGCCGCGATCAATGCCGTCGTAGCTGCCCCACGGCCGGTGCACCTTGCGATGGGTGAGGCATTCGCGGCGCGATTCGCTCTTCAGGCGCGCGACCACCTTCTTCACCTCCTGCGCGCGGTCCCGCGGCGCCACCATGACCGCGTCGGGCGTTTCGACCACCACGACATCCTCGAGCCCGACGCACGCGAGCAGGCGATGACCGGCGATCAGCAGGGCCTGGCGGGTGTCCACGGCGCAGACGTCGCCGTGCACCACGTTGCCGTCGGCGTCCTTCGCGCCGATGCGCCACAGGGCGTCCCACGCGCCGATGTCCGACCAGCCGGCCTCGAGCCGGACGGCGGCCGCGCGCGGCGCGTCCTTCCCGGCACGCTGCGCGCCGATCCGCTCCATGACGGCGTAGTCAATGGAATCCTGGGGACAGGTCTCGAACGCGCCCGGGTCAATCCGGTAGAAATCGCCGTCGCGAACGCCCTGCCCGTGCGCCAGTTCGCAGGCGGCGAGGATTTCCGGCCGGAAACGGCCGATCGCGTCGATCCAGACCGAGCCGCGCACCATGAAGATGCCGCTGTTCCACAGATAGGTGCCGGCCGCGACATAGCGCTGCGCCGTCTCGGCGTCCGGCTTCTCGACGAAGGCGCCGATGGCGTAGGCCGGCGGCGCGCGCCCGGCATCGAGCTCGTTCCCGATCCGGATGTAGCCGTAGCCGGTCTCCGGCGCGTCCGGCGGAACGCCGAAGGTCACGATGCAGCCCCCGGCGGCGAGGGCCGCCCCGCGCCGGATCGCGTCGTGGAACTCCCTGCGGCCGGCGATCACGTGATCGGAGGGCATGACGGCGAGCACCGGGTCCCCGTCCGCCAGCGTGTGCAGCGCCGCGAGGGTGAGCGCCGGGGCCGTGCCCTTGCCGGCGGGCTCGAGCACGATCGAGGGCGAGCCGGCGCCGATTGCGCGCAACTGGTCCGCGATCATGAACCGGTAGTCCTCATGGCACAGGACGACCGGAGCCGCGGGCGACGCGAGCCCGGCCCCGAGGCCGTCGAGGCGGCGCACCGTCTCCTGCAGCAGGGTGAGGCGGCTGCCGTTCAGCGCCAGGAGCTGCTTGGGGTGCTGCTCGCGCGAGAGCGGCCACAGCCGCGTGCCCGAGCCTCCGCACAGAATGACCGGCTGTATCTTCATGCGTGCTTCCTTCATGTGTCGTTTCATCATCGATCTTCTTGGCGCCTTGGCGTCTTGGCGGTTCAATTATCGCTCTGGTTTTCTTGGCGGCCTTGGCGGCCTTGGCGGTTCGATAATTGTCTTGTCTTCCTCCGCGTCCTCGGCGTCCTCCGCGGTGAGAGGTTCGGCCCGCGTCATTGCCAGGAGCCGCGCAGGCGCCGCGGGATCAGCAACTCGCCGAGCAGGTAGGCGACGAACAGCGTGTTGGTCACGAGATAGCGCCGCCACAACCGCCGCGGCTCGGAGGCGAGGCGGTGCAGCCACTCGAGGCCGGCTTCGCGCATCCAGCGCGGCGCACGCGGCGTCACGCCCGCGTGAAAATCGAACGCGGCGCCCACGCCGATCATCACGGCGCGGATGCGGCCGCGGTGCGCGGCCATCCACGCCTCCTGCCGGGGGCAGCCCAGCGCGACGAAGACGATGCACGCGCCGGACCCTTCGATCGCCCGCGCAACCTGCGCATCCTCCTCCGCGGTCAGGGGCCGGAACGGCGGCGCGTAGCATCCCGCCAGCCGCAGGCCGGGAAACTCGCGGGCGAGGTACGCGGCGAGGCGCCGCAGCGTTCCTGCGGTGCCGCCGTAGAGAAAAATCGGCAGCCCCTCCGCCGCGGCGCGGGCGCAGCATTTCCACATCAGGTCCGGGCCGCTCACGCGCCGCAGCCCGCCGAACCCGAGCGCGCGCAGCCGCCACGCGATGGGCGCGCCGTCGGGTGCAGCGAGATCGGCATCGTTGATGACCCGCCCGAATCCCGGATCGCGGCGGGCGGTGACAATGGAATGAACGTTGCACATGCAGATGTAGCGCGACTCGCGCCGCGCCGCCCACTCGACGATGCGGGCGAGGCACTGGCGCCAGTCGAGCGCGTCAATGTGCGACCCGAGCACGGAGCCGCCGAACCGGTATGGATGGACCGTCATGTGCCGTGCGCTCCTAGCGTCCCGATCCGCCGGTTCGATGATGAATTCGTCGCGCCTCCAGCGCCCCGGGCATCACGGGGCGGGCTGCCGTCCTAGGGCGAGTCGCGGCGATCGCCTCCTCGTAGATCGCCATCAGCTGCGCGTAGTTGCGCGCGGAGGTGAACCGGCTTTCGTAGCGCTCGCGGGCGTTCTCGCCCATGGCGCGCATCTTCGCGGGAAGCGCCTCGGCCCACGCCAGGTGGCGGGCGAGGTCGTGCGCCGATCCCGGCTCGAACAGCAGCCCCGTGCGCCCGTGCTCCACCAGCTCCGCCAGCGCGCCGAGCCGGCTCGCGATAACGGGCAGGCCGTTGGCGTAGGCCTCGACCAGCGTGCGCGGAAAGTTCTCGTACCAGATGCTCGGCATCACGAGGTAGGAAGCGGCGCGCATGCGCTCGTAGATCTGCTCGTGCGTGAGCCAGCCCAGCAGGTTGAGCTGCGGATGGGCCTCGATCTCGCGCTGGCGCGGCCCGGCGCCGATCACGTCAATCATGACGCCCGGCAGCTCGCGCAGGGCCTGCACCAGCGTCTCGATGCCTTTCTCCGGCGCGAGCCGGCCCACGTAGAGCCCGCCGCGGCGCGGTCCGCCGTCGGGGCGATCAACGTCCACGAAATTGGGCTTCACCGCGATGCGCGCCGCGGGCAGCCCGCCTTCGATGAACTTCCTGCGGCAGAACTCGTTCAACGCGATGTAGCGCGCGACCTTGTGGCGGTAAGTGCCGAGCGTGCGGTGCACGCCGATCGTCGCCGCGAGCGCGGCCGACTGCAGTCCGGAGTCGTGGTAGCACTTGCGCGTCACGCCGCGCCACGGCACGCGGCCGAGGCAGTCCTCGCACACCCGCCCGCCGTGCAGAAACATCGCCTGCACGCACAGCAGCCGGAAGTTGTGCAGCGTCTGCACCACCGGGATGCCGGCCCGCGCGGCGGCCCAGTAGAGCGAGGACGACACGAGTGCAAACGTGTTGTGCGCGTGGATCACGTCCGGGCGGAAGGTCTCCACCAGCCGCGCGATGTCGCGCCAGGTGCGGCGCGACCACAGCGTCTGCACGAAGGCTTCGGCCGGCTTCATGCCCTGCAGATCATCGTTGTGCCGCAGGTAGGTCTCGACATCGTGGCCGCGGGCGCGCAGCAGGCCCACCTCGGCGTCGACCACCGCGTCCTCGCCGCCCGGCTGCTGGTAGCGGTTGTGCACCACCAGTACTCTCGGCTGGCTCATTGCTTCGGCCCCGGGGTCAGCTGCTGCACGAGAGCCGCGGTCGGATTCCCGCTCGCCGGTTCCGCGGGGAGCACGCTGAAGCGCGCCGCGAACTTCATGATGTCCGACCAGTCGGCGTCCGGCTTCTTCTTCTCGAGCGCGGCGAGCAGTTCCTTCGGAATGTCGAACGACTCGCTCCAGGAGTTGCCGTCCTGCCCGGACGCGTCCCGCCAGGACTTCAGGCCCTTCCTCACCGGGCTTTCGCGCGAGGCCCACCCGAGCGAGAAGGACGGCGGCTCCTTGCCGCCGAGGTAGAGGTTGTAGTCCGACACGTTGTCCAGCAGCCCTGCCGGCAGCACGACCGCCGTCTTCCCGTTCCACGCGAGGATGTTGCCGACGACGCGGTTGGCCCGCGGCCGCAGCTCGGCCTTGTCGGGGCTGCGGCCCTCGTCAATGATCGCGACGCCCTCCATGCCGTTGCGCGCGACCAAGTTGTACGCGACGACGGAACCGGAGCTGTGCGCCAGATAGATGCCGCGCTGGCGGTTGCCGAAGACGTAGTTGTTGTAGATGTAGCCCTTCTGGCTCGCCTCGTACTGGATGCCGAATCCGGCGTTGTACGCCGACACGTTCTCGTGGATCCGGTTGTTGCTGTTCATCCAGTCGAACCAGAGGCCGTCGCCGCCATTGCCGATCGCGCGGTGGCCGCGCACTTCCGAGTCCTGCAGCCCGCCGTCGCCGACGAATTTCGCGCCGCCCGCCTCCCACCACTTGTTGAAGCCGCGCGTGTTGTTGTAGCTCGTCTCGTTGCCGATCAGCTTGTTGGCGCGGCCGCGCACTTTCATGCCGACCTGCCCGTTATAGTTGGCCCGGCTGCCGCGGATCACGTTCTCGTTGCCGGTGATGTCAATGCCGCTGCCGTCCGCCTGGCTCACCTCGATCCCTTCCAGCAGCATCCGGTCGCCCGAGAGCGAGATCGCGCCCGACTGGCTCACCGCGGTCGTGTTCGAGTGCTGGAACGTGAGCCGGGCGAGGTGCACGCCCTTCAGCCCCTTGCCGAGCGCGAGATAGGGGCGCACGCTGACTTCCACGGTGCGCCCTTCGAGCGTGCCGGACGGCGCGATCTTCACGTACAGGCTCTGCGCGCCGGCGTCGTAATAGAAGCTTCCCTCGGTCATCTCGCGCACGCCGCCCGCCACGCGCCCCGGCCAGATGCCGCCCTGGCCGGAGAGGATCGCGGCATACGGGCTGCGGGGGTTCGTCGGATAGCCGCCGAAGATCGTGCCGCCGATCTGCTTGAGCGCGACGCCATCCACGAAGACCTGCTGGCTGTTGACCGTCCACGGCCGCTTCACGTAGAGCCCCACCTCCACGCGCTCCCAGCCCTGGACCACGTCGGAACCCTTGATGATGACCTGGCCGTCGCCCACCGGCTGCACGGTGGTGGGCGCGCCGGTCCAGTTGATTTCCGGAAAGATCAGCGACTCGCGATAAGTCCCGGGCGCGAGGTTCAGCGTGTCGCCGGGCCGCAGGCGCTTCATCGCGTAGGCGAGCGAGCGGTACGGCTGCGTCGCCCCGCCCTCGCCTGCGTCCTGCGCGGCGGGATGGGCCGGGTCAACGTAGCGGACGGCGGCGATGCCCGGGCCGGCCGCGAGGAGCGCCGACAGCATCAGCACGTTCAGCACGATCTTCATCGGTCGCCGTCTCCTGTCACGAGGTCAGCCCGCGCGTTGGGTGCCGGCGCACACCGACAGGTAGAGCTGCTCCATGCGGGAAACCTGGTGCGTCCACGAAAAATGCTCCCACGCGCGGCGCAGCGCGGCATCCCCCATGTCGCGCATGAGCGCGGGATCGCGGGCGAGCGCCGCCAGGGAACGTGTCAGGTCTTCCACCACCTGTTGCGGATCGCCCGGGCGGACCTTGAACCCGCACGACGGGTCCACGAGCACCGCGGGGCCGCCGGCGTCGAGGCACACGACGGGCAGGCCGGAGGAGAGCGCCTCCAGCACGACGTTGCCGCTGGAATCGTGCAGGCTGGGAAAGAGAAACGCGTCGTGACGCAGGTAGGCCCGCATCACCGCAGCGTGCTCCAGCCGCGGGATCCAATTCACGGCCTCGCCGATGCCGAGCCGGCGTGCGACATCGTGCAGCCAGGCCTCGTCCGGGCCGCTGCCGACGACGGTCAGGGTGGCCCACGGCTGGATCGCGCGCAGCCGCGCGAACGCCATCAATCCCAGGTGCAGCCCCTTCCAATAGACCAGGCGCCCGACGTAGAGCAGCCGGAACGAGCCGTTCTCCCGCCGCCGCAGGCGCGCCGCCCCCGGATGCCCGTCGGTTCCGAGCTCCACCTGCACCACGCACCGGTCGTGGAAGCGCGGCGGGATGCTGTGCAGTGTCTCCGCCGTCTTGCACAGGGTCGCCGACGTGCGCCGGAACACCGCGGCCATCAGGGGATCAACGCGCACCACCCAGTTCGCCAGGTCGCGCACGAGATCGATCAGGTAGCCGCGCAGCGGAAATGTCCTGCGCAGGGGCGCCGGCGCGGTCTCGCCGCCGCCGACCGGACCGAATACGAAGGGCAGGCCGAGGAACGCCATGAACGAGGGGTGCCGGAAGACGCCGAACGTGATGTGGTGCGCCACGTCGAAGCGGGATTCACGGCACAGCCGCCGCGCGACCCCGTAGGCGCCCCATTGCCACAGCAGGTAATAGAGCCGGGCGGCGAGGCCGGCATGGTTCTTCCACCGGCGCATCCACTCCGGCAGATCGTAGTACGCGAAGCTGAGGTTCGGCACCGGCGTCGTCGCCAGCGCGCTCTCGATCGCGTCCCGATTGTTCGCGCGAGTGAGCACCCGCACCTGGTGACCCGCCCGCGCCAGGCGCGTCGCCCAGTGCCAGCCGATGCCCGGCTCCGAGCCCTGGTGCGGCTCGCAGGCGTAAGCCGACATCAGGATGCGCAGCCTGCGCCGCGCGTGGACGCCGGGCCCGGCTGGAAAACGGGTCATGTCATCCATGCCGAGCGCCTTTCCATCAGCGACCAATAGCCCTGGATCACGTGCTCGCCGCGGTCGAGCATCCCGCTCGCGCGGGTATAGCGCAGCAGCACGTCCAGCACGTAGGCCAGCGCCAGCGCCGATATCTCGTGCGCGCGCCATTCGCGTCCGGGATGCAGCTGCTGCGCGAAATCCCGCGCCCGGTTCATGACCGTCATGAGGAACCACCCGCCGATGCGGCGTCCCGCGGCCGCGTGCCGGACCAGGTGGTAATGGAACAGGTCGGCGAGCGCATTGCCCCCCCGGCGCGCGTATTCCCAGTCGAAGACGAACAGGCCCTTGCCGTGCACCCGGATGTTCCACCACGCGAAGTCCCCCTGCGACAGCACGAACGGGCCGGTGAAATCCGACAGCGATTGGTGGCAGTTGTCGAGCGCGGCGCGGAGCCGGGCCGCGTCCTCGCGCGCGAGCAGCGGCTCGATCTCCGCGAACGTGCGCTCGAGCGCATCCCGGCACGGGGAAGCCTTGAACCGGAAAGTCTCCGGGCGGGAGCGCGCGAGCAACCCGAGGAACCGCGCATGGGTGGGCGTGAATGCGGTGGTCGCCCGAGTGCTCGGCGCAAGGCTGATGACCAGGTAGCGGCGGCCCTCGGCGGTCTCGCCCTCGGCGAGCAGCCGGGGTATCTGCCCGGAGAGCTCAGGCATGCTTTCGAGCTGCCGCAGCCAGCCCGCCTCGGCCGTCACCATGGCATCGGCGCTGGGAACGAGCGCAATCTTGGCGAGCGCAACGCCCTCGCCGCGTTCCGAAGTGAGCAGCGCGGAGGCTTTCTGGTACGGCCCCGTGGTGCCGATCTGGATCGCCGCGGGCGCGGCGAGCGGAACGCCGTAGAGCCCGGCGCTCGTCGCGAACGGCAACTGGAAGTCCGGCAGCAATCCGATGCCGGGCGCCAGGGAATTGAGCTTGAGCAACGCCCTCGCGTAGAGCGACTTCACGCGGCTGCCGACGAAGTACGGCAGCCATTGCTTCTGCAGCGCGTACTCGCCGCTCGGCATCAGCAGCGGGCGCTGCCGGCCGTCGAACAGCACCTGCCAGCGCCCCCCTGCGGCGGGCAGCGCCTCCTTCCCGGCCTCGGCCAGGGCGCTCGATACGGCGCGCACGGGTCTCTCCACGTTCATTTCCGCGCGTCTCCCGAGGTCTGCTGCTGCAGCCAGGCCAGGTGCTCTCCCGGGACCTGGGCCGTGTACCCTCCCGCGAGAGCTTTCGCGGAGATACGGACGAACCGCGCCAGCATGCGCAGCACGGACCTCATCGGCGCGCGCAGCGCGAGCGGATGGCTGCGCCGCGTGCGGATGATCCCGTCCTCCCGGCGCCCCTCGCCCCGCCGCGCCCGGGTCTTCTGCTGGTCGTAGTAGCGCATGCAGGAGAGATAGCGGGGAATGTGCTCGATGCGGCTCCGCCACGAGAAGCGCTCCCACAGGTCTGCGTCCATCGCGAGATCGAAATCCGGATTCAGCCCGCCCACGGCTTCATAGAGCGAGCGCCGCCAGAACATGGACGGCTGCGGGATGTAGTTGTGGTCGTGCAGGAACACGAAACGGTTGAAGCCCATCTCCTTCTTGGGGCGCAGAAAGCGCCCCTCGGCGTCGATCCACATGGCGTCGCCGTAGGCGGCCATGACGCCGGGGTTGTCGTAGAAGAATTCCGCCACGGCGTCGAGCGCGCCCGGCAGCAGCAGGTCGTCGGAGCACAGCCAGCCGTGAAGGTCGCCTGTCGCGCGCGCAAAGCCCTTCACGAGCGCGTCCGTCTGCCCGCGGTCCGGCTCCGACACCCAGTAGGCGAGCGCATGCTGGTGGCGCGCGATGATTTCGGCGCTGCCGTCGGTCGAGCCGCCGTCCATGACGATGTACTCGATGCGCGGGTATTCCTGCTCCAGCACCGAGCGGATGGCGCTGTCGAGATAGCGCCCCTGCTGGTACGAGCAGGTCACCATCGAGATGAGCGGCCACCGGGAGCGGCCGGGGCGCGCCTGCGGCAATGCTGGTAGTCGCATGGACGGCTCCCTCGTCAAGTTCTCACCAGACAGGCCTGGAAGTGGTCGCGCGCGAACGGGCTCCACGGCTGGTTGCCCTGCTTGCCGAAGAGATTCGCGACGGCGGTGTAGTAGTCGCGCGCGATCCAGTAGAGCCCCGTCTTCAGCAGATCCACCGCGAGCCCGGCGTG
>DAIDBG010000236.1 GCA_027310225.1 bacterium
TGTGATTTCTCGATAGGTTGTTCATTGAAGGCTGTTAGGCGAAGCTGATGTCGCCAAGACGTCAATTCGCTAAGGGAGCCTTCAATGAACGTGCACAAGAATGCCCGATTGACGCCGTTCGGTCGAGAACGGCTTGTGAAGCAGATAATGGAACGGGTTTTAACGCCCGCAGCTGCGGCAGCGGCTGCGGGCGTTTCCCCGAGGACCATTTACAAGTGGTTGTCGCGCTTCAGAAATGAAGGTGCCGCGGGACTTCGCGATCGGCGCTCGAGACCTAAGCGGCTGCGCTGCAGTCTGAGTCGCCGACAGCGGCAGCGAATCGAGCAGCTGCGCCGCGAGCGGCGCCCTTACCGAGAGATCGCCAAGGTCGTTCGGGCGCCGCTGAGCACCGTAGCGCGCTACGTGCGTGCGTTGGGCCTACACAGGCTCGAGGTCCTGGATCCGAAGCCGCCGGTGCAGCGCTACGAGCATGAGCACCCAGGAGAGCTGGTGCACCTGGACACTAAGCGCTTGGTCCGCTTCCGTCGTCCAGGACACCGTGTAACGGGCGACCGGACCATCGAGTCTCCTGGGGCGGGTTGGGAATACCTACACGTGGCGATCGACGATCACTCACGCGTTGCGTATGGCGAGTTCTGCAGCAATGAACGCGGGCCCGGTGCAGCTCGCTTCCTTGTTCGACTGGTGCGCTACTACCAGCGCTTGGGGATGAAGATCGCCCGGATCCTGACCGACAACGGCAAATGCTTCCAATCCGACCGGTTCCGCCGTGCCTGTCGGCGCCTTGGCATCAAACACTCATTCACCCGCGCCTATCGGCCGCAGACCAATGGCAAGGCCGAGCGCTTCATCAAAACGGCCTTGCGTGAATGGGCCTACGCCAGATCCTATGCCAACAGCTACGAGCGCAGAAAAGCCTGGCTGCCGTGGCTTCACCGCTACAACTGGCATCGTCCACACGCCAGCTTGGACTACAAACCGCCAATCCGCCGACTCGGCCTGTCTGTGAACAACCTATCGGCTTTACACACCTAGCGCTTCGTTCGAGCGAAACGTGAGGATCGTGACGATAGCTGGAAAGAACAAGCCGACCAAGGCGAACCATAGCGCGGCTTGGATGGTGAACCCCTCGGCATCGAACGCAAAGGGCGCGGCCAGTGCAAATAGAGCCGTTGCAGTCGGAATACTGATCGCCGCGCCTGAGCGGGCATCGAGCGTGCGAAGACCAATCCGGCCGGTGATAAGAGCAACACCGAAGCACATTGAACTCAGTATCGCTGACGCTAGCGCGGCAATCATTTCCGGTACCTAGACAGAATGGCTTGACGCGAAGAGGCGGCCTGCCTCCGGCGTATCGTGGATTACGTGCTCGCGCACGCAGAGCCACACGTTGAGCACGAGGGCATCAACCAGGTGCAAAGGAGGCAGGCCATGGGGAAGTCTAGCAAGCTGTTCGCCGGAATGGACGTGCACAAGGATTCGATCGATGTTGCCACGGGCGAGGAAGCCGGAGGCGAGGTGCGCCACTACGGGGCGATCGGCGGGGATCTGGGGGCGCTCGCGCGCCTGGCACGCAAGCTCGAGTCGCAGGGCAAGGTGCTCGTTTTCGTGTACGAGGCGGGGCCCTGCGGCTTCGGCATCTAGCGCATGCCGAGGGCGCGGGGACACGAGTGCTGGGTAGTCTCGCCCGGGATGACGCCGCGCGCCAACGCCGATCGCGTGAAGACCGACCGGCGCGATGCGTTGAAGCTCGCTCGCCTGGCGCGTGCGGGGGAGCTTATGCCGGTGCATGTGCCCGATGCGCGCGACGAGGCGATGCGCGATCTCGTGAGAACGCGCGAGGATGCCCTCATCATGCAGCGCCAGGCGCGCCAGCGGCTCGCGGCGCTGCTGCTTCGCAACGATATCCGCTACGCGGGAAAAACGGCCTGGACGCCGGCGCACCGGCGCTGGATCGCAGAGCTCAAACTCCCTCACGGGGCGCAGCAGATCGCGTTCGAAGAATACGTGCAGGCGGTCGCTGAGGCGAGCGGGCGCATCGGGCGGCTCGAGACGCCGATCCGTGAGGAGCTCTCGCGCTGGCGCTGGGCCCCGGTCGTCGAGGCGCTCGAAGCTTTTCGCGGCATCCAGACGATCCACGCGGTGCGCATCATCGCCGAGCTCGGCG
>DAIDBG010000253.1 GCA_027310225.1 bacterium
ACCCAGGTCAGCTCGATAAGCCTGTCGTCGGCGGCGGCGGGAGAGATCGGCGTCATCAACAACGGCGATCTCACGCTGAGCAGCCTCACGTCCGGGGGCACGGCCGCGGCCATTTACGCCTCGACGCAGTTCGGCGCGGCGAGCGGGACTCTCAGCCTCGGTAGCCCGGTCAGCGTTTCCGGCAGCCTCTCGCTGCTGGCCGACACCGGCATGACCGTGAACAACAATGTCTCGGCGATCGGCGACTTGGTGCTCGCCAGCCTCGGCGACCTCAACATCCGGCCTTCGAGCGGCGCCCTCAACGTCTCCGGAAATAATGTGTTGCTGCTGGGCGCCAACGTGAATGTCGGCAGCGCCTCATCCGCCTACGGGACCAATATCGGGGCGAACGGTGCGCTGGTCGTGGGAGCGGCCGGCGATTTCACGGCGCGGGGCGGCTCGGGCATCAACGCCTACGTGGACCTCCAGGGCGACGCCGGGGCCGGGATCGTCACGGGAGGTGACGTGATCGTCGCGGGCGGGAGCGGCAGCGGCTCCTATAGCTCCGTGCTGGGCATTCCGGATGTGATCATGGTGGTCGGCGGCACGGTGCAGATCAGCTCCGGCAGCGGCGCCGGCGCCAATGCCGCCATCATGGCGAGAGCGCCCGTCACGATCTATCTCGATTTCCCGCTGCTGTCGAGCGGCGGCTACTTCGTGAACGGCGTGGAAGGAGCAATAGTTGATCCCACGGGTACCACTGGCTTCTTCGCTGACGGGGTTCCCGCGGTCCTGGGGCAGAACTTTCTCGTGACCTACAGCGGTCTTCTTGCGGCGCCGCCGCCGAACTTTGACAGCCAGCTCGTGTCGTCGCTCAACGATCAGTCGAACGGCCTTTTCTCCGGGCCGCCCGGAGGCGAGGGCGCCGGCGGCACGCTCGAGGAGGACGACGAGAAGAAGAAGCTCCCCATCTGCGGCGCCCGTTGACGTCCGCCGCACGCAACGCTACGCAGGTCACCGCGGCTCGTGATACCCTGTACCGGGTCACGGGCCGTTTTTTCATGTTTATCCGGCGCGGAGCAGCCGCCGGGCCGGCGCCGGAGAACAGGTAAAGAATCATTCAGGCTTCAAGAATAATACAGGGCAGGGATGGACATGACAAAAAACGCCCGCATTGCGGCACTGGTGCTCGCGGTTTCCTGTCTGGCGGGCGCCCCGCTCAGCCTCTACGCGCAGGAGCCGGCGGGAGTCATCCCCGCGCCGCGCTTCGACATCAACCGCTTCGAAGTGCAGGGCAACACGCTGCTCACGGCGCAGGAAGTGGAGCAGGCGGTTGCGCCGTTCACCGGCAAGAGCAAGGATTTCGGCGACATCCAGCGCGCGCTCGAGGCGCTGGAGCAGGCCTACCGCGGCCGCGGCTACGGGATCGTGCAGGTGCAGTTGCCCGAGCAGGACATCACGAAGGGTGTCATCCAGTTCCGCGTGCTGCAGCCGCGCATTGGCAAGGTGACGATCGAGGGCAACACCCAGTTCGACGCCGACAACGTCCGCCGCAGCCTGCCGACGGTCAAGGAGGGCGAGACGCCCAACTCCCGCGAGATCGCGCGCAACCTGCAACTGCTCGGCGAGCACCCCGTCAAGCAGACCAACGTGCTGCTGCGCTCGGGCGCGGCCGAGGAGCAGGTTGACGTCAACATCAAGGTGACCGACGACAAGCCGTGGCGGGTGTTCCTCACGCTCGACAACACCGGCACCGGCGATACGGGCTATTTCCGCTCGGGCATCGGCTACCAGAATTCCAATCTGTTCAACCGCGACCAGACGCTGACCGCGCAGTACGTCACCTCGCCCACCGAGGCGAGCAAGGTCTCGATCTACGGCCTCGGCTACCGCATCCCGTTCTACGAGCTGAACGGCGCGCTCGACCTCATCGCCGGCTTTTCGGACGTCAACTCGGGCACCGTGCAGGGGCTGTTCAATGTGAGCGGCAGCGGCGCCGTCTATGCCGCCCGCTGGACCCACTACCTGCCGAAATGGGGCGAGGTCGAGCAGAAGCTTGCGTTCGGGCTCGACTACCGCGCATTCAAGAACGAAGTGCTGTTCCAGGGGCAGGGTCTCGTGCCGGACATCACGATCCACCCGGCGAGCGTGACCTACAACGGTCTCTACCGCATGGCGGCGGCGGAACTCTCGTTCTTCGGCGGCGTATCCGCCAACATTCCGGGCGGCAACGACGGCGGGGCCGCAGACTTCCAGCGCTCGCGCACGGGCGCCACCGAGAACTACACCATCTTCCGCTACGGCTTCAATTACCTCCGGCAGTTCCGGAACGAGTGGCAGGCGCGTCTGGCGTTCAATGCCCAGTACACGCG
>DAIDBG010000276.1 GCA_027310225.1 bacterium
GGCCCAGCAGGCACGAGGGCTCGAGTCCCACCACCGGCACGCCGCGCTTGACGTAGGGCGCGAGCGTCTCGATCACGCGGCGCGCCTCCGCTTTCGCCTCCTCCACGAGCCCCACGGAAAGGAACGTGCGGCCGCAGCACAGCGGGCGGCCGCCGTCCGCTGCCTGCGGCAAATGCACCGTGTAGCCGGCGGCCTCCAGCACGCGCATCGCGGCGTGCAGGTTGTCGGGTTCCCAGTAGTTGTTGAACGTGTCGGCGAACAGCACCACTTCGCCCGCGGCGCCCGCCCCCCCGCGCGCGGGACGCGCGCCCCTGAGGAAAGTGTCGCGGCGCCATCCCGGCAGCGGACGCCGCGCGGCGAACCCGAGCAGGCGTTTCGCGGGATACTGCAGCGGGTTCACGAGAAACGGAAAACGAGAAACAAGGGACGCATAACGCGGCAGATAGGCAATGAGCCTCTCTCTTATCGGCAGCGCATGGCGTTGGCGATAATGGTGGAGGAACTCGATCTTCATCTTCGCCATGTCCACGCCGGTCGGGCACTCGCGCCGGCAGCCCTTGCACGAGACGCAGAGGTCGAGCGTGGCGCGCAGCTCCTCCGAGGTGAGCGCATCCGGGCCGAGCTGGCCGGAGAGCGCGAGCCGCAGCGAGTTCGCGCGCCCGCGCGTCAAATGCTGCTCGTCGAGCGTGACGCGGTAGGACGGGCACATGGTTCCCGCGTCAAATTTGCGGCAATGGCCGTTGTTGTTGCACATCTCCACCGCCTTGTCGAAGCCGCCCCATTCGCTCCAGTCGAGCGCGGTCTGGAGCGGGATCGTCCGGTAGCCCGGCTTGAAGCGAAACAGGGAGCGGTCATCCTGCTTCGGGGGCCGCACGATCTTGCCGGGATTCAGGAGCCCCTTCGGGTCGAAGAGGTCCTTGATCTCCTCGAACGCGCGCGTGAGCTTCGGCCCGAAGAAGGGCTCGATCCACTCCGAGCGCGCCAGCCCGTCGCCGTGCTCCCCGGAGTAGGCGCCCTTGTACTGTTTCACCAGCTCGGCCGCCTCTTCGGCGATCGCGCGCATCTGCGCCGCGCCCTCCCGCCGCATGTCGAGCACCGGCCGCACGTGAAGGCAGCCGACCGAGGCGTGCGCGTACCACGTCCCCTTCGTGCCGTGCTTCTCGAACACGCGCGTCAGGCGGTCGGTGTATTCGGCGAGGTGCTCGAGCGGCACCGCGCAGTCCTCGATGAAGGAGACCGGCTTGCCGTCGCCCTTCATGGACATCATGATGTTGAGCCCCGCCTTCCTCACTTCCCACACCGCGCGCTGCAGGCGCGCGTCGGTGATCTCCACCACGGCCCCCGGGAAGCCGAGCTCGCCCATCAGCTCGGTCAATTGCCGGAGCTTGCGCAGCGGCTCATCGCGGTCGTCACCCGCGAATTCCACCAGCAGGATCGCATCGGGATCGCCCTGAATGAACCGCTCGACGGTGCCGCAAAACGCGGGGTTGCCGCGCGCGAGCCCGATCATGGTGCGGTCCACGAGCTCCACCGCGACCGGCTCGAGCTTCACGATGTGCCGCGGCGCCTCCATCGCCCGGTAGAAGGTCGGAAAGTGGGCGACGCCGAGTGTCTTGTGCTTCGGCAGCGGCGCGAGATTGAGGTGCAGGCGCCGTGAATACGCGAGCGTGCCTTCCGAACCCACCAGCAGATGCGCCATGTTGAAAGAGGCATGCCGGCCGACCATGTCGAGGTTGTAGCCGCCGACGCGGCGCAGCAGCTTCGGATAGCGGTGCTCGATCTCCTCCGCCTCGCGCGCGGCGATCGCGCGGATCCTGCGCACCAGCTCCTGGTAGCCGGCGGGGCCCTGGGCCTCGCCCTCTCCCGGCACCGGGCCGAAGGAGTACTCGGCGCCATCGGCGAGCACGGCGTCAATGGCGCGCACGTTGTGCACCATGTTCCCGTAATGGAGCGAGCGCGAGCCGCAGGAATTGTTGCCGGCCATGCCGCCGAGGGTAGCCTGGGCGCTGGTGGAGACGTCCACGGGGTACCACAGCCCGTGCGGCCTCAAGTACGCGTTCAGCTGGTCGAGCACGACACCGGGCTGGACGGTGACGGTGCGCGCGTCCCGGTCGAAGGCAAGAACCCGGTTGAGATGCTTCGAGTGGTCAATGACGAGCGCGGCGCCCACCGTCTGGCCGCACTGGGAAGTGCCCCCGCCGCGCGGCAGGACCGGCACGCCCTCCTCCATCGCGAGCGCGAGCGCGGCAAGCGCGTCCTCCTCGGTCGCCGGCACCACGACACCGATGGGCTCGATCTGGTAGATGGAGGCGTCCGTGGAGTAGCGCCCGCGCGAGGCGGGGTCGAACAACACCTCGCCCTGAACCTCTCGCTTCAAGCGCGCAGCGAGGGGCGAATCACCGGGGTCGATTTTGCGCATGGTCATGCGAAGGATGAAGGCGGAAGGATGAAGGA
>DAIDBG010000291.1 GCA_027310225.1 bacterium
GGGCTATATCCTGCGGGCGCGGATGAAGCTCATGCCCGCGGCGCCTTACGTCCATCTGCACACCACCGCCTTCCGCGACCTCGACGTCTTTCTCGAAGCCATGCGCGCCGCGGCCGGGCGCACGGACGTGGATTTCATCGAAGGGCTGATCTACGGCGGCGACTGCCTGTTCCTGACGCTGTCGCGCTTCGTGCCGGACGCGCCGCGGACCGAGGACATCCTGCGGCACAACGTTTTCTACCGGCTCATCTCACGACAGGGAGACGTATATCTCACCACCAGGGACTACCTCTTCCGCTACGACCCCGAGTGGTTCTGGAACCTGCCGGAGAGCCGGCCCTACCGCCTGTTCCGCCGCTACGCTCCCGCCGCGCTGCGCAATTCCGGCTTCTACCAGCGCTACACCGGGCTCAAGCACCGGCTGCTTTCCGCCCTGCCGTGGCAGCCGCGCGAGGACGAGGAGCCGTTGATCCAGGACTGGGAAGTGCCGTGGGAGCAGGCCGCCGCGCTCATGCGCTTCGCGCTCGCCGAAGTGGATCTTTCCGGCAAGCCCTGGATCGTGACGCCCATCCGCACGCCGGCATCGCCCACACTCTACCCCGTCCGCCCCGGCGCGCTCTACCTCAATCTCGGCTGCTACTGCCAGGTGAGGAAGCGCCCGGACCGGGGCGATTACCACTACACCAGGATCATGGACCGGAAATGCTTCGGGCTGGGCGGCATCAAGATGCTGTATTCGTCCACGTTCCTCGACGAGGCGGAATTCAACCGCCTCTACAACGGCGCGGCCTACGCGGCGCTGAAGGCGAAGTACGATCCGGCGGGCGCGCTGAAAACGCTCTACCAGAAATGCGCCCTGTACCCTTGAATAATCCGGGTTAGGAGTTTGTCGGACCAAGGTCAGACAAACTCCTGGCGCATCTGCGCTAAAATCATGGGCGAAGCCCCGGTAGCTCAGTGGATAGAGCAGCCCCCTCCTAAGGGGCAGGTCGGACGTTCGATTCGTCTCCGGGGTGCCAAAAAAATGCCGCTGGAGAGCGGCATTTTTCTTTTTCGGTCTGGCGGTGTCAGCCGAGCATGACGTAGATCCCGAGTCCGGCCAAAAGCGCCACGGCGGCGGCGCAAGCCGCGAACAACACCCGGGTGCGAACGCGCAGGATGCCGACGGCCTGCACCAGCCGGGCGTTCTGTTCCGCGAGCGAGTCAATGAGCTCGGAAGAGGCGGCAAGCTCCTTCCTGAGCTCTGTCACCTGGACTTCGAGCGCCTGCACCCGGCTCTCCGTGCTTTCCGGCGCCCGTGCCTCTGCAACAGCCGGCCCCTTGCTCCTGACGCTGGTCCACAGCTTTCTTGCGCCCTGGGCGACTGCAGGGGCCGCCGCGATTACATCGGCCCACGGTATTACCTTGAACGCGGTAATCCACCCGGCCATGTCATGCCTCCTTCAATCCGTCGCAGTCTCCACAGATTAAACTTCATAGTGGAACTGCATGTAACGGCGCATGCTGCGCGCCAGCACAATGCGGAAGATTCGGTCAACGGCAAGACCCACAACACCCAGCGTCAGCAGCCCCACGAATAGCTGGTCAGTCTGCAGTAGAAGCTGGGAGTTCATGATCAGGAAACCGATCCCCTCCCGCGCGCCGATCAATTCCGCGGCGACGATGCCCATGAACGAAAAGCCGAGCGCCACCCGCATGCCGGTCAGGATATACGGCACGGCAGACGGCAGAATCACTTTCAGAAAAACCTGATGCTCGGCGGCGCCAAGGCAGCGCGCTGCGCGAATGCGAGTGACCGGCGTGCGGGAGACACCGGCGGCGGTATTGAGCAGCACGATGATGAGCGTGGCGTAAATGATGATGAAGTATTTCGACATCTCGCCGATCCCGAACCACAGCATCGCAAGGGGCACCATCGCCACCGGCGAAATAGGCCGGATCAGCTCCAGCACCGGATCTGCAAGCTCACGCGCAAGCCGGATACGGCCCATGATGGCGCCGATCGCGATGCCCGACGCGCAACCGATCACGTAACCGATCAGCACCCGCTTCAGGCTCACTCCGACGTGCATAAATAGCTCGCCGCTTTTCATCATTGCCCAGGCCTTGGCGAACGTCGCCCCCGGAGTGGGCACCAGTGCCGGGTTGAACAGATTGCCGACTGCAAAGTACCACAATACAAC
>DAIDBG010000294.1 GCA_027310225.1 bacterium
GGGTTGACATCGTGCACGTGCCGTTCAGGGGCGTCGCGCAGGCGCTGCCCGATATGACGGCCGGGCGTATCCAACTCGCGTTCAACACGATCCCCGCTTTCCTGCCGCACGTCAGGGCCGGCCGGCTGAAGGCGTACCTCATCACCGCGGCCAGCCGCCCGCCGCTGCTGCCCGACGTGCCGGCTGCCCCGGAAGCCGGCATGCCGGCGCTGGTCAGCTCGGCCTGGCACGGGGTGGTCGCACCGGCGAAGACTCCGCGGGACGTCGTCCGCAAGCTGCAGCAGACGTTGGCGGCGACGCTCGCGCAGCCCGAGGTGCGCAAGCAGCTCGCGGCGGTGGGCGCGGACCCGGTGGCAAGCACCCCGGAGATATTCGCGAAGTTCATGCGCGCCGAGTCGGACAAGTGGGCGCGCGTCATCAAGGCCGCGGGCGTGAAGGTCGAGTGAGGCGGTGAAGGGCCTCCCTCCCTGTCGAGGAGGGGTGCTCGCGAAGCGAGCGGGGTGGCGGAAAAGCGTGACCGCTAAGGAATTTGAATCTTCCCGCCGGGGGGCACGCCCCCGGGACCCATCCCGCCGAGCCCGCCCATGCCGCCCTGCGGCACGACGATGGAGGAGGCCGCCTGGCGGCGCAGCTCCTGCAGGTCCTTGACCGTGCGCTCGACCGCGTCCTTCGCGACCTCCGAGAACTTCCTGGCCGCTTCCTCGAGCGACTGCGCCTCGATCTCGAAGGTGATCGGCAGCGCGCCCATGCTGGTCAACAACTGGGCCTCACCGACATAGACGGTCGCGCGGCTCGCGTCCGGCGTGCCGTCCTTCCTCACCGGCGTCAGCGTGCGGATGGTGCCCACCTTGCGGTCGGTATAGATCTCCTCGCGGTAGAGCGTCGCGGGGTCCATCCTGGTATCGGCTGCCCGGTCTTCGGGTTTCTGTGCCATGTTCGTTGTTCAAGCTCCATTTGAAAATGAAATTATCGCATTATCGCGCGCCGCGCCCAAAACGCGGACCCTGGCCGCGGCGCTGTCGTAGAATCGGGTGTCCACGCCACTAATAAGGGGGAGAAATGAGCCATTACAGGAGCGAGGTCCACGACGGCATGCGGGTGGACTGGGACGTCCCGATCAGGATGGACGACGGCCTCGTGCTGCGCGCGGACGTGTTCCGGCCGGTGGCGGAGGGGAAGTACCCGGCGATCGTGAGCTACGGGCCGTATGGCAAGGGCCTCGCGTTCCAGGAGGGCTACAAGACGGCGTGGGAAATCATGGCGCGGGACAACCCCGACGCCGTCAGCGGCAGCACCAACCAATATCAGGGCTGGGAAGTCGTGGACCCGGAGAAATGGGTGCCGGACGGCTATGCCTGCGTGCGGGTGGACTCGCGCGGCGCGGGCCGCTCGCCCGGCTTCCTCGACCACAACAACGCGCGCGAGAACCGGGATCTCTACAACTGCATCGAATGGGCGGCGGCGCAGCCGTGGTGCAGCGGCAAGGTGGGACTCAACGGGATCTCGTACTACGCGAGCAGCCAGTGGCGCGCTGCGGCGCTGCAGCCTCCGCACCTCGCGGCGATGTGCGTGTGGGAAGGCTGGGCGGACTACTACCGCGACTCGGTGCGCCATGGCGGCATCGCCTGCACCTTCCGCAAGCACTGGCAGGACATGCAGGTGAAGACGGTGCAGCACGGCCGCGGCGAGCGCGGGCCGAAGAGCCGCGTCACCGGCGAGCTGGTGTGCGGGCCCGAGACGCTGCCGGAGGAGACGCTCGCGAAGAACCGCGCCGACATGTGGGAAGGGGTGCTGAAGCACCCCTTGATGGCACCGTATTACCAGGAGCGCACCGCGGATCTATCCAAGGTTGCTGCGCCGCTGCTCTCCGCCGCCAACTGGGGCGGGCAGGGACTGCACCCGCGCGGCAACTTCGAGGGGTTCACGCGCGCGGCCTCCAGGCAGAAATGGCTGGAGGTGCACGGTGGCTCGCACTGGGCGCCGTTCTACACCGACTACGGCGTGAAGCTGCAGAAGCGCTTCTTCGACTACTTTCTGAAAGGCGTGAAGAACGGATGGGACAAGCAGCCGCGGGTGCAGTTGAACGTGCGCCATCCCGGCGAGAAATTCGTCCTGCGCTACGAGAACGAATGGCCGCTCGCGCGCACGCGCTGGACGAATTTCTATCTTGATCCAGCGGCGCGCACGTTGACGCTGAAACCGCCGGCATCCGAGGGCAGCGTCACCTATGACGGGCTCGGTGAAGGTGTCACATTCGATACCGCGCCGCTGGATGAGGAAACGGAGATCACCGGGCCGTCGGCGCTGAAGCTCTGGGTGTCTTCGTCCACCGCCGACGCCGATATTTTCGCGGTGCTGCGCGTGTTCGATCCCAAGGGCACGGAAGTCGTGTTCCAGGGCGCGCTCGACCCGCACACGCCGGTGGGCCAGGGCTGGCTGCGCGCCTCGCAGCACAAGCTCGATCCGAAGCTCTCGCTTCCGTACCGGCCGTACCACACGCACGACGAAAAGCAGCCGCTCAAGCCGGGGCAGGTGTACGAGCTCAACGTGGAGATCTGGCCGACCTGCATCGTGGTGCCGAAGGGCTACCGCATCGCGCTCACGATCCGCGGCAAGGACTACGAGTACGAAGGCGAGGCGGCGACGCTCTCGAACATGAAAAACCCGATGCGCGGCTGCGGGCCGTTCATGCACGACGACGAGACCGACCGGCCGCCGGCGGTGTTCGGGGGCAAGGTCACGTTACACGTCGGGCCGAAGCGGCCGGCGCACGTGCTCTTGCCCGTGATACCTCCGAGGTAATCGCGTTCCCCTCCTTACTGAGGAGGGGTGGCGCAGAGCGCCGGGGTGGTGAATACAGGTCCAATGCGGCTTCGCCGCAAATTGTCGGGGGGCGGCCCCGGTGCCGGTAACTTTCTTCTTGCGCGCCCAAGTATCGGTAAATCCGGACGCTGCGCGCCGGTTTAACTCCGCGTGTTCGAACGGACGAGTCCACCGTTCAACACGCGGAAAGTCCTGCGGCCTTTACCCTCATGCCTCAAGAAATCGACCTCGAGGAAAAATGGGGACGTAGCCCGGTATCTCTCACTCTTCATCCTTCGAGAAATCGGCCGTCGGCCGATTTCTCTGCAACGGCTCGGCGGCGCTTTGGGGCCCCAGATGAACTTCTGCCGAATCTCGTTCCTGTGCGAACGGTGCCGCGGCACCCGGCCCACGGGCTGCTGCCCCTCATCCCCTGATACCCCTGTCTCGGATCGGCGACAGGCCCGCGCCAAGTCCGCGTTCTTGCAGGCATTTCCTTCTCGCGACGAAGGGCGGAATCCAATTGACCGGGAGCGGGTCTAATTCGCTAAGATATCGTCATTGCGGGGGTCTTGCGCCTAATCGCGGTTATTCATGAACAGGATTCCTCAAGAAGCCGGTCCGCGGAGGAACGCCGGACGATCGAGTGGTTTGTGCCTTCAAGGAGGATCTCGCATGAGCAAGGGTGTTTCGAAGCGTTGGAAGTCGGTGGTGGCGACGGGCGTGTTCGCATTCCTGGTGGCGCCGGCGTGGGCCGAGGTCGTGCCCACCGAGCAGATCGTCGGGCAGGACAAGAGGCAGGTCGAACGCGAACGGGTCCGTGATTTCATGAGCCGCGAGGGCGTGGAGCGGGACTTGAAGGCCCTCGGGGTGGATCCGGACCTGGCGAAGAAGCGGGTGGACGCGCTCACCGACGAGGAAGTCGCGGCCATCGCCGGCAAGCTGGAGACGCTCCCGGCGGGCGGCGCCCTGGGCACCAACGAGTGGATCATCGTTCTGCTGCTCGTGATCCTGCTGGTGGTCGTGCTCTAGCCCCGATTATTCACAAACACAGGCTGCTCCCAACCGCAAGCCGGCTTCGCGGCCGGTTGCCTGAACGACGGCCCGCCGGTGGCGGGCCGTTGTGCGTTGATTGACGGAGGCGCGTCCGCGGCTACACTACCCGTCATGCCGTCCATCGTTCTTGCCACCATCAATGCGCGCTACGTGCACGCTGCGCTGGGCCTGCGCTACCTGGCGGCGAACCTCGGCGGGCTGAAACCGCAGGCGCGCATCATGGAGTTCGTGCTCGGCCAGCGCCCGGCCGACATCGTGGAGGCGGTCCTTGCGCAGCGTCCGCGCATCGTCGGCTTCGGCGCCTACATCTGGAACGTGGGGGAGACGACCCGGGTCGTCGCGCTGCTCAAGTGCGTCGCGCCGGAGGTCACCGTGGTGGTGGGCGGGCCGGAAGTGAGCTACGAAACCGACGAGCAGCGCGTCTGCCGGCTCGCCGATTACGTGGTGACCGGCTGGGGCGATCTCACCTTCCGCCGGCTCTGCGGCGAGATCCTCGCGGGGCACCCGCCGGCGGAGAAGGTGATCGCCGGCGAGCAGCCCGATCTTTCGCAGATTGCCTTGCCGTACGAGCACTACACCGATGAGGACATCGCGCGACGCTTCCTCTATGTGGAAGCGTCGCGCGGATGTCCTTTCAAGTGCGAATTCTGCCTCTCCGCGCTCGACAAGACGGCGTGGCCGTTCGATCTCGAGCGCTTCCTCGGGGCGCTGGCGAAGCTCCACGCGCGTGGGGCACGGCACTTCCGCTTCGTTGACCGCACCTTCAACCTGAAGGTCGCGGCGAGCGTGCGCATCCTCGAGTTCTTCCTCGAGCGCGTGGACGAGCGGCTGTTCGTGCACTTCGAGGTGATCCCGGATCACCTGCCGGAGAAGCTCAAGGCGGTGATCGCGCGCTTTCCCGGGGGCGCGCTCCAGTTCGAGGTGGGCATCCAGACCTGGAACCCGGAAGTGCAGGCGCTCATTTCCCGCCGGCAGGACAATGCGAAGGCGGAGGCCAATCTGGGCTGGCTGCGCAACCGGTCGAATGCCTTCGTCCACGCCGACCTCATCGCCGGGCTCCCGGGCGAGGACCTCGGAAGCTTCGCAAGGGGGTTCGACCGCCTCTACGCGCTCAAGCCCCACGAGATCCAGGTGGGGATATTGAAGCGCCTGCGCGGTACCCCGATCGCGCGCCACACGGAAAGCTACGGTCTGCGCTGGAACCCGGATGCGCCGTACAACGCGCTCGCCACCGACCGCATCGGCTTCGCCGACATGCAGCGCGTCTCGCGCTTCGCGCGCTACTGGGAGATGGTCGGCAACTCGGGGCGCTTCCACCGCGTGCTGCCGCTGCTCGCGGGCGACGCGCCGTTCGACCGCTTCATGCGCTTCTCGGACTGGCTTTACGCGCGCACCGGCAGGACGCACGAGATTGCGCTCGAGCGGCTGTGCGATTCACTGCACGCGTTCCTCACGCAGGCGCTGGGCATGGAGCGCGGCGCCGCGGCGGAAGCGATCGCGCGCGACTACGAGGCGAGCGGGGCCAAGGGGCGGCTTGCCTTCATGAAGGAGGGCGTGGGGCCCGCGCGCACCCGGGCGGCGCCGGCGCTGCGGCGGACGCGGCACCTGAATGCCTGAGAGCGCCGGGTTCCAAGAGACAGTAACGAAATGAGGGGATGCTCTCCTCATCTCCCCTGCATCAGCTAGGGATTGAACACGTACTGCAGGCCCGTGACGAACAGCAGGTCGTTTTTCTTCACGCCGGGCACCGGGTTGCTCTGATAGCGGTTGTTGAGGGTCACGGTTGCGTTCCACCGGTCGGAGACCTTGATCGCGAAGCCCGCGTCGAACACGGCGCGGAATTCGCCCCCGTCCCGAAGGTTCGGGAAGTACGCCAGACGCTGCCGGAACGATACGGTCCGGGTCAGGACGTGCGTTGATTCCTCGGCGAACACCCATTCCATCGCGTTGCGGGTCTGGGTCGTGAAGCGCTCGCGGTTGTAGGCGGGCCCGGTGGAGACGTCGAAGGTGAGGGTATCGGTTTTCACGACGTGATAGCCGACGCCGGCCGAAACGACGCTGCGCAGGTTCAGGCTGGCGACGCGGTTGCGCTCAAGATCGAGCGCGCCGAAGCCGAAGCTGCGTTTGTCGAAGTCCTTGTTATAGGCTCCCCCGCCGCGCAGTAGCTCCGAGGTGCGCTCCCTGATCCCGTTGTTGTCGCGGAGACCGTAAACGGCCTGCAGGTAGCCGTTCAGCTTGTCGCTCTGGGTCCTTTTCACGGCTTCGCCGTTCAGCGTATAGGTCAGCGTGTCCGAATTGCCGGAAGTCGCGGTCAACCCCGCGCCGAGCGATCCGCGCCACAGGCCGTCGGGCTTGGGCTGGGTCTGCGCGGAAGCGGGGGCGGCGAATGTCGCGCATGCGAGGCATAACGGGACGAGGTATCGGCACAGCATCGTTCCTCCATCGGGTTGATTGAGCAGGAAATCGTCGAAAGGGCCGCATGTCGGCGTGCGGGAGGACGCGGGCGAACGCCGCGGCCGCCCTGAACCCGAAAAGAAAACGTGACACGACCTCACCCCCGCGAGTTCCGTGCGGTGCCGCGCCAGCGGGACGTGTCGTTCCGGCCCGACACCGGCTCGATCGGGGGTGCGGCTTGATGCAAAGACGCGGGAGTTTCTCGAGTTCAGCCGCGCGCGCGGCAACGACCCGGTATCGCGGTGATCATCAACTTACGTGAGGCGGAGCAACGTGCGCGGGACCTTTCTCGATGCCGCTCACGGCTTTGCCGGGCGGCGCAGGGCCGGAATCCCCGGCCGTCCCGCGCGGCGGCGCTGTTCCATCACGAGCTCCGCGATCAGCTCCACGTCGCGCAGCCGCGGTGAGGTGCGCCGGGCAACGAGGGCGAGCGTGCGTGAGGGCGCGGGCGGCGCGAACGGCCGGGCGGTGAGCCGTGTGCCCTTGAGTATGCCCGCCTTCAGAGTGATCTCCGGGAGCAGCGTCACGCCCATGCCGCCCTCGACCATCTGGATCAGCGTAGGCAGGCTCGTCGCCTCCACCGCGGACGCCCAGGCGCCGCGTCGCGGCCCGCAGGCGGCGATGGCGTGGTCGCGCAGGCAGTGGCCCTCCTCGAGCAGCAGCACGTCGCCCGGGTTGAGCCTGCGGATCGCGATCTCCCTCGCGCGCGCGGCGGGATCATCCTCGCGGGCGACGAACCAGAACTCGTCCTTGAAGAGCTCGCGCACGTGGAGGTCCCCGGTATCGTAGGGCAGCGCGATCAGCGCCATGTCAAGCGTGCCCGCGCGCAACCGCTCGAGCAGCCGCCCGGTCAGGTCTTCGCGCAGGTAGAGCTTGAGCGCGGGATGGGCGCGGCGCAGCGGCGGCAGCACCTCCGGCAGCAGGAAGGGCGCGATCGTGGGTATGGCGCCGAAGCGCAACGCTCCCGAGAGCGGCGCGGCGGCCGCGCGTGCCGACTCGGTGAGGTCCCGCGCACCGGCGAGCAGGCCGCGCGCGCGCGTGGCGACCTCCTCGCCGACGGCGGTGAGCCGCACGCGGCGCTTGTCGCGCTCGACCAGCTGCACGCCGAGCAGGGTTTCCAGCTCCTTGATGCCGGCCGAGAGCGTGGACTGGGTCACGAATTGCGCCTCCGCCGCGGCGCGGAAGTTGAGCCGGTCGGCGAGCGCCACCAGGTAGCCCAACTGGCGCAGAGAAGGAAGCGCGGCCAAGTTAGCGGCCTACCGATACCAAGATTGCGAATGCCTTCACGGGCGCCTACCCCCTCACGTCCCCCAGCCTTCTTCGTTTCGCCAGCCGCTAACTTAATCAGTCAAATTCAACCTGTTGTTGTTCCCGTTGAGCTTTTTGTCAGGCGAAGTCCGACAAAAAGCTATTGATCGAGGATTACGATCATTCTAACTCATATTATTCATTGGAACGATCAAAGCCGATGCGGCAGACTGCGCGGTGTGGACTTTGATCAACGACTCCCAAGGAGACCGACATGCTGACAGTAGGCAACCGCATTCCGAGTTTCGACCTGCAGGCGGTGGTGTCCACCGAGCAGGAAAAGGCGTTCACCCGGGTGACCCACCAGTCCGACGCCGGCAAGTGGAAGGTGATCTTCTTCTGGCCGAAGGATTTCACGTTCGTGTGCCCGACCGAGATCGCCGCGTTCGGCAAGCTCAACCGCGACTTCAACGAGCGCGACGCCGTGGTTTACGGCGCCTCCACCGACAGCGAGTTCGTGCACCTCGCGTGGCGCCGGTCGCACCCGGACCTCAAGGAGCTGCCGTTCCCGATGCTCGCCGACATCAAGCGCGAGCTGTCCATGGCGTTCGGCATCCTCGACGGGAAGGAAGGCGTTGCGTTGCGCGCGACCTTCATCGTGGACCCCGAGGGCGTGATCCGGTTCGCCTCGGTGCACGACCTCAACGTCGGCCGCAACGTGGACGAGGTGCTGCGCACGCTCGATGCGCTGCAGACGGATGAGCTATGCCCGTGCAACTGGCAGAAGGGCGACGCGGTCCTCAAGGCCGCGTAATGC
>DAIDBG010000352.1 GCA_027310225.1 bacterium
GTCGAGTGCAGTCACGCGCTGGCCCAGCTCGGCGCCGGCGGCGTCGCGGTAGCGCCATGAGACCGCGAGCTGCTTCTTGTGGTACGCGCGCACGCGCTGCGCCGCTGTTTCCAGTGCGGCACGCGGCGCTTTCGGGACGCGCCGCAGGGCGCGCTTGAACTCGGCGACCGGCACTTCGAGCGCCGTCATCGAGGTTGCTTCCGTCCGGTCGAAGCGCCGCGTGTATTCGAGCACCGCGGCATCGCCGCGCGCCTTCACGTCGGCAAGGATCGCCGCGACGACGGCTTCGACCTGCGGCTCCTGCGCCGACTCGAACGCCAGCAGCTCGGCGAGCCGCGCTTCGAAGTCCGGCTGCGAAGTGGCAAGACGCCGGATCGCGATCATCGCGCCGCCCGCGCGAACGCCTCGAGCACCGGCTGGATCGCGGCGCGCTTCAACTTCAGCGCCGTCTGGTTGACGATGAGGCGCGCGCTCACCGGCGCGATCTCCTCGACTGCCCTGAGGCGGTTCGCCTTGAGCGTCCTGCCGGTGCTCACCAGGTCCACGATGGCGTCCGCCAGCCCCGTGAGCGGCGCAAGCTCCATCGAGCCGTAGAGCTTGATGAGATCCACGTGCACGCCCTTCGCGGCGAAATGCTCGCGCGCCGTCTGCACGTACTTGGTGGCGACGCGCAGGCGCGCGCCCTGGCGCACGGCGCGCCGGTAATCGAAACCCGCCGGCACCGCGACCACCATGCGGCAGCGTGCGATGCCGAGATCGAGCGGCTGGTAGAGCCCCTGGCCGCCGTGCTCGTCGAGCACGTCGCGGCCCGCGACGCCGAGGTCGGCCGCGCCGTACTGAACGTAGGTCGGCACGTCGCTCGCGCGCACGATGAGAAGCCGCACGTCGCGCCGGCTGGTCCGCAGGATGAGCTTGCGCGACTTCTCCGGATCGTCACGCGCGACGATGCCCGCGCTCTTCAGCAGCGGCGCCATCTCGTCGTAGATGCGGCCCTTGGAAAGGGCGATCGTGATCACGGCAATTCCTGAAAAAACAGCATTTTACCGCAAAAGCCTAACCATCAAGGACGCCTAAAGCCGTCAAGGAGGAAAATCGCCAAGTGCTGCAATCGTCGCGAAGCAACGACAAGCAAAAATCAAAAGATCAGAACGCCAAGGCCCGCGGGTCGCTACAACTGCAACATCCACCGCAGACAGAACCTCGCAGCACAGAGATTAAGCACTAACGCCCTGTTGCCATGGAGAGAACTCCGACGGCATATGATCATCGCCGCTTAGTAACCGTAGTTTAACTACGTGGTGCTCACTCTGTCGTTTCCCTTAGCCTATGCGCGTGATCGAGAAAAAATTAGGACGTCAAATCGCCCGACTACGACGCGCGCGGTCGATGACCCAGGAAGAACTTGCGCATGCGACAGGTTATTCCGTTGAATTCATTAGCCTCGTGGAGCGCGGAATCAATGCGCCGTCGGTGGCCGGTTGCGAGCGCATCGCGAAAGCATTCGGTATCGAAGTGTATGTGCTGTTCGATTTCTCCCAAAAATGACCGATTACGTAAACAGAGTACACGCCCTCCTGAAGGGAATCCCCGAGGAAAGGGTGATTAAACGGCCGGCGACGCCGCCAAAAGTCCGCGTGCCAACGCAGGCCTTTACTCAATTCGTAGTGAACAGAGAAATGGGAGACTGGGCGGAAGACTTGGTTCGACGTGGCATAGATGAAATGAATTCCGGGCTATCGGCAGTCCGATACGGCCGATCAGAACGAATTGTCGCCGGCGAAGTAGGTTTCAAAGAATACTTTGAGTCCTATCACAAGGAGTTGTTCTCGCTTGGGAAGCGCCCTGATCTTCTCCTGTACCACGGCACCCCGCCTCAAATAGACGAGAAGAAAGACGGGCACGAGTTGATTCCACTGGCAAAGAAATCCATTGCTGGCTTTGAAGTCCGTTCCAGTCAACACGCGATTACCAAAGAACGTACGCCAGATAAATTATGTTTTACGCCGAAAATCGAGGACATATGGAACGTTGTTCAGTGGATTGAGCACCATCATGTCAAACATTTTTACGTTCAAGTCGTCTTCGGTGCTGTATATGCGATCCCGTTTACTGTCATCTTGGAAGTTCTTTCCAAGAAGCCACAAGATGCAGGCTATACAATTGAGAAGGAAGCCCGGAACCAGTTCAAGTCGACAATCTATTTGCCACTCACGTTCGGAAGGAAGATTTCCGTAGATTTTGTAGATCCGAAGATCTCTGCGTTCCGAAAGGATCTGCAAGGTGGACGCGTCTTATTCGGCGTCGCCTTTTCCGAAGGCCGGGTCCGACTGGATAGCAAAGTAATAGACGAACTGTTGGCGACATAGCCACTTAGAACAGCAAGCTTGCTAGTTCCTCAAGATAGGGTTGACGGATACTGAGCGGTTTTGAGGCTGCCTCGACTAGGTTTTGGCGAAATCCTTTTATCTGACTTGCGCGCTCTGTCGCAACAAGAAGGTCGGGACATGTAATTTGTTCTACGTCTTTCGGTTCAAGTTTTAGCAGACCATCCCCGTAGAAACGATTCACATCGTGGAAGCCCTGCTGTCCGCGCAAGGAATTCAGAAAGACAAGCGTGACATACGGCAGCAAAGGATTCTCGCTCTTGCAATACAACGCGTGAAAGCACGTAAGGTTTCGCACTCTGGCAAGATTCATGATGAACTTCGCCGCACCTCGAGAAAATACAGGCACGAGTAAGTCAGCCGGTCGTCGATCCTCTGGAAGATACCAAATGGGTCTATGGCTAGGTAAATACCTACCAGCGATCCCCACCTTCTTCCCTTCGTCAAGATAAGCCGTCAACTGCGGATCGTTGCTCATCGGATTAAGCAACCAAGTCTTCTTGTCTGCTTTGACGAGAGCGCTGAATTCTTTTTCGTCGAACACTAGTCCCGAAATATCCGTAGCACGACATACGCAAGGCACGAAATGCGCTTGGTTCAGGTGTCGCGCCATTCTTTCTGATTCCTTAAGACAGAAATAGTCATTCGCGCCCGTTGCTATGCCGCGCATACACCTGAAAAACTCACCAAGCTTGTGACTTTGCGTGCTTCCAACCTCCTTGTTGCGTGGCGCAACGACTCGATTGATCCATTTTTCATTCGCAGGTACTTGGGAAAGATCGGTCAGGTCAAGGTAATCCAAACGATCATCGATCATTGCGGACACAAATGACTCAAGATCGTGCTGGTCAAAAACCTGGGCTGCAAATAGCCCCGTACGTGCTGTCCCTGTTTTCTTAAGAAACACTATGCAGGAAGTTGTCATTGCCGCTTGGAACACACTAGCCGCTGGATCAAAGAGAGCAATACCTGAGTCTGGTGCGTGTTCTTGCAGCAGTCGTTTGATAGGCGTACCGAAATTTGCATTCATGAACTCAGCGGGGATGATTATCGCCGCACGACCTTCCGCTGTCAGGTCGGCCCAGATCTTGAGAAGAAATAGCGCATAGATGTTTGTAAGCCGGCTGAGGCTAATGTTGAACTGCCGTTCAAACGCGAGCCAATCGGTTTCGGAATAGTCAAGCCGGTGAGATTTGACGTATGGTGGATTGGCAATGATTCCATCAAACGTCGGAAGGGTCAGCCGCAGGTAGTCACCCTGAAATAACTCCGCGCCTCTTGGCGCCGTATTTATTGCTCGTTCAATTTGTATGCTGTCCCGGTCAACACCAACAAGGCGTACGTCCTTCCTGTTGAGCTTCAATGCACATTCATGGAGCAGTATTCCGGACCCAATAGCTGGGTCCAGAACAGTGCGAGGTTGTCTAGAAGAGACCCAGCGCGCCATTTGTTGCGCGATCCATGCGGGCGTAAAAACTTGACCAAGCAACTTGGTGTCACTTAGAGATGCGCGATTCGGGTCGGACGCCGCTGCGTATGGGTCCTCCACACCGGTCGCCATTCGAGATTGGCCATGGTGTTCCTCAAAGATCAACGACGCCTGGACCAAATTGAAATCTCCCCACGAATACTCGTAGTTATACTACGTGAACTCTCTACGAATGGCAACCGGTTACGGAGCCTTCTAGCCGTTCACTAATGTTCACAAACGGCCAGACCTCCCATCTGGATGACTCAATATATCTCCAAAACCACCTGCCGCGCTTGGACGTAGCGTTCTTTCCGATGGGTGCTGGCAGCTTGTTTGATCTTGGTCTTGTCCGCATTTATCGACGGCACTATCCCTCTTAGCGGGCGCGGCGGATGCGCGCGCCGAGCCGCGAGAGCTTCTCCTCGATCCGCTCGTAGCCGCGGTCGAGGTGATAGACGCGGTCCACGGTGGTCGTTCCACGCGCGATAAGCCCGCCGAGCACCAGGCTCGCGGAGGCGCGCAGGTCGGTCGCCATCACGCTCGCTCCGTCGAGATGCCCGACCCCTTTCACGACCGCGGTGTTACCCTCGACCTCGATGTCGGCGCCCAGGCGCTTCAACTCCTGCACGTGCATGAAGCGGTTCTCGAACACCGTTTCGGTGACGAGCGCGGTGCCGCGCGCGACGCTGTTCAGCGCCACGAACTGCGCCTGCATGTCGGTCGGGAACGCCGGATACGGCGCGGTGCGCACGTTGACGGCGTTCAGCGCGCCGTTGGCCTCGAGCGCGATCCAGTCCGGGCCGCTCGTTACGTGCGCGCCGGCTTCGCGCAGCTTGTCCAGCACCGCATCGAGTATGTCCGGCCGGACGTCGCGCAGCGTGATGCTGCCGCCGGTGGCGGCCGCGGCGGCGAGGAAGGTACCGGTCTCGATGCGGTCCGCCATCGCCCGGTAGCGTGCGCCGTGCAGCCGCGTCACGCCTTCGATCGTAATTATGTCGCTGCCGGCGCCCTGAACCTTCGCGCCCATGGCGTTCAGGCAGTTGGCGAGGTCCACCACTTCCGGCTCGCGCGCGGCGTTTTCGAGCACGGTCGTGCCGTCGGCGAGGGCCGCCGCCATCATGAGGTTTTCGGTGCCGGTGACCGTGACCAGGTCCATGCAGATGTGCGCGCTCCTCAGGCGCTTCGCGCGCGCCAGCATGTAGCCGTGCTCGATCGAGATCGTCGCTCCCAGTGCTTGCAGTCCCTTGAGGTGCTGGTCCACCGGCCTCAGCCCGATGGCGCAGCCGCCGGGTAGCGACACCCGCGCCTCCCCGCAGCGCGCGATGAGCGGCCCCAGCACGAGCACCGAGGCGCGCATGGTCCTGACCAGTTCGTAAGGCGCGACCGGGCTCGCGATGCGCGCCGCGACGAGCTCGACGCCGAGCTGCTCGTCCATCGAGATCGCGACACCCATCTGCGCCAGCAGGTTGAGCATGGTCGTCACGTCCCGCAGGTGCGGAACGTTGGTGACGGTGAGCGGCTCTTCGGTGAGGAGCGCAGCGCACAGGATGGGCAGCGTCGCGTTCTTGGCGCCGGAGACCCTTGCCTCGCCGCTGAGCGGCACGCCGCCTTCGATGAGGAGCCTATCCATCGAACGCCGCCTCGTGTCCTGCATCAAGACCGCTCGCCACAGAGATCATAGAGAGCAGAGAAGCCAAGAATAAGGCGCAGCCGATCTTGTTCTTCAACGGCACCGCGCGGCCCAGTCCTCGGGCGTATAGGTCTTCATCGAGAGCGCGTGCACCTCCTCGCGCATCCGTTCGCCCAGGGCGGAATACACGAGCTGGTGCTGTTGCACCCGCGACTTGCCGCGGAACAGGGAGCTCACGATCACCGCCTCGAAGTGGTGTCCGTCTCCCCGCACCTCCACGAGCTCGCACTCGAGGCCGGACTTGATGTATTGCTCGATTTGCCCGGGTGTAACCATAAATATTTCACTCTCAGTGCCGGAGCTTGTAGCCGCTCCGGATCAGCCGCAGAGTGAAACATGATAGTGCGAAAAAACTAACGGCGACAATCGCGAGGCTGAGCCAGGGCGGCACATCGCCCCGCCCGAAAAAGCCGTAGCGGAAGCCGTCAACCATGTAGAGGATCGGGTTGAACAGCGACAGCTTTTGCCAGAACGGGGGCAGCGAACGGATCGAGTAGAACACCCCGGACAGGAAGGTCAGCGGCAGGATGATGAAATTCTGGAACGCCGCCAGCTCGTCCACCTTGTCCGAGTAGAGGCCGGCGATGATGCCGAGCGCGCCCATGACGCCGCTGCCCAGAACGGCGAACACGAGCACCCACAGCGGCTGCTCGATCCTCAGGTCCACGAACCAGGCGGTGGCGAGGAACACGCCCGCGCCCACCACCAGCCCGCGCGCGACCGCCGCCAGCAAATACGCCAGGAAAAACTCCTGGTGTGAGAACGGCGGCAGCAGGACGAAGACGATGTTGCCGGTCATCTTGGACTGCATCAGGCTCGAGGAGCTGTTGGCGAACGCGTTCTGCAGCACCGACATCATCGCGAGCCCCGGCACGAGGAACGCCGCGTAGTCCACCCCCGGGAAGACCTCGACGCGGCCGTGCAGCGAGTACGAGAACACCACGAGGAACAGCAGCGCCGTCAGAACCGGGGCGAGTATCGTCTGCACGCTCACCTTCCAGAAGCGCAGCCATTCCTTGTAGAAGAGGGCGTAGAAGCCGTGCAGCGGCTGATAGCTCGGAGGGCCGGTCATGGCGATGCGGTATGCGGCAAGCGGTAAGCGGTAAGCGGCAGATCAGACTGGTTTGCCATCTCAAGTCCCGCCGCCTGCCGCTCACCGTTCACCGCTCACGGTCTCTGCATGATCTGCACGAAGATCTCCTCGAGATCGGGCCGCATCACTTCTAGCTCCTGGATCTCGACGCCGCCGGCGCGCAGCCCGGCAACGACGCGCTCGACCTCGCTGTAATCACGCAGCGCCAGGCGATAGCCGCCCTCGCGCCGCTGCGCGGCGAACCGCTCCAGCGGCTGCGGCAGGCGGTCGGGGTTGAGCCGCAGCTCGACGTAACAGCCCGCGTGCGTGCGCAGCAGGTTCCGGGTGGTGTCGAGCGCGACGATACGGCCCTGCTTGAGCATCGCGATGCGGCCGCACAGCGCCTCCGCTTCCTCGAGGTAGTGCGTGGTGAGGACGATGGTGTGGCCGTCGCGGTTGAGCCTGCGGATGAACTGCCACAGCGCCTGGCGCAACTCCACGTCCACGCCCGCGGTCGGCTCGTCGAGCACGATCACCGGCGGCTTGTGCACCAGCGCCTGCGCCACCAGCACGCGCCGCTTCATGCCGCCCGAGAGCGCGCGCATGTTGGTCTCCGCTTTTTCGGCGAGATCGAGATGGTGCATCACTTCCTCGATCCAGTCGCGGTTGTCGCGGATGCCGAAGTAGCCGGACTGGAAAGTGAGCGTCTCGCGCACCGTGAAGAACGGGTCGAACACCAGCTCCTGCGGCACCACCCCCAGCGCGCGGCGCGCGGCGCGGTACTGATTGACCACGTCGTGGCCCAATACGCGCGCGATCCCGCCGGAGGGCAGCACGAGGCCGGCAAGAATGTTGATGAGGGTGGTCTTGCCCGCGCCGTTCGGCCCGAGCAGGCCGAAAAACTCGCCTTGCTCGATCGTGAGGCTCACCGCGTCGAGCGCCGTGAGCCCGCCATAATGCTTGGAGACTTGCTCGACCTGGATCGCGGGGACCATTACCGCAACGCGGAGCGCAGAATGCGGAGTGCAGAATTGCGAGCTTTTCGCTCTGCACTCATCATTCATCACTCATCACTGATGAGTTCGGTTACGCCGTAGAGCTCGGCGAGGCTCTTGAGGTTGGCGGGCAGGTTGCGGTAGCGGATCGAGCGGCCGTTGTGGCCGGCCTCCCGCCGCCATTCCAGCAGCAGGCTCACCGCCGAGGAATCGACTTCCGTGACCGCGGCGAGATCAACCGTGACCTCGGGCGCGGTGAAAAGCCCGTTGCCCGCGGCGAGCAGGGACACCACGTTGCCGATGGTGATCGGCCCCCTGACGGTGCAGCGGCCGTCGTCACACGCGATCATTTGTTGGTGGCCTGCACCTGCTGTGCGAGCTGCCGGTTCTTCTCGGCAAGCGTCTTGATCAGGCCGTCAATGCCGCCCCTCTGCACTTCGGCCGCGAACGTGCTGCGGTAGTTCTGCACCAGGCTGACGCCCTCGATCGCGACGTCGTAAACCTTCCAGCCCTGGTCGGTCTTCTCCATGCTGTAATCCACCGCCACCGGCTGTCCCCCCGGCTGGCCAACCTGCGACTTCACGACGACTTCCGTGTCGTCAGGCCGCATGCGCAGCGGCCTGTAATCAATGGTCTGGTTGCGGTAGGCGGTGAACGCCGCGGCGTAGGTGCGCACCAGCAGGACGCGGAACTCGCCGACCAGTGTCTTCTGCTGCGCGGGACTTGCCTGCCGCCAGTTCTTCCCCACCGCGAGCCGGGTCATGCGCACGAAATCAAAGTGCGGCAGCACCTTGGCTTCGATGAGATCCATCAGCTTCTTCTGGTTGCCGGAGCCGATGTCCTTGTCCGCGCGCAGGATCGCCACCACCTCGTCGGTCACGCTCCGGGCCAGCGCGTCGGGCGCCGGCACGCCCTGCTGCGCGTGCGCTGGCACGCCCGCCAGCATGCCGATCGTCACTATCGCTTGCAGGAATCTCTTCATCATTCGATCACTTCTCCCCGGGCGCTGAATCCACCGTCACTTCGTTCCGCCTTCCGCGGCCTTGTTGTACAGGAACTGGCCGATCAGCTTCTCCAGCACCACCGCGGACTGCGTGATCTTCACCGTGTCGCCGTCCTTCAGCATCGCGCTGTCGCCGCCGGCCTCGAGACCGATATACTGCTCGCCGAGCAGCCCGGAGGTGAGGATGGAAACCGAGGTGTCCTTCGGAAACGGGTAGCGCCTGTCAATCTTCATCACCACCCGCGCCACGAAGCGCTGGCTGTCGAAGTCAATATTGTCCACCCGGCCCACGACGACGCCGGCGCTCTTCACCGGCGCCCGTACCTTGAGCCCGCCGATGTTGTCGAAGTCCGCCTTGACGCTATAGGTATCACCGGTGTTGAACGTGCTGCTGGCGTTGCCGACTTTCAGCGCCAGGACCATCAGCGCGGCGATGCCGGCGGCGACGAAAATGCCAACCCACAGATCGAGAACGGTTCTGTTCATGCGTTCAGACTCCCGTAAACATGAATGCGGTGAGCACGAAATCCAGCCCCAGTACGGCGAGCGACGAGGTGACGACGGTGCGGGTGGTCGCCCCCGAAACGCCCTCCGCGGTCGGCGGGGCGTCGTAGCCCTCGAACAGGGCGATGGCGGTCACCGCCACGCCGAACACCACGCTCTTGACCACCCCGTTCATCACATCCTGCCGGAAGTCCACGGCGCTCTGCATCTGCGACCAGAACGCGCCTTCGTCCACCCCGATCGTGACCACGGCGATGAGGTAGCCTCCGAACACCCCCACCGCGCTGAACAGCGCGGCCAGCAGCGGCATGGAGATGACGCCGCCCCAGAACCGCGGCCCGATCACGCGCGCGATCGGGTCCACGGCCATCATTTCCATTGCGGAGATCTGCTCGGTCGCCTTCATCAGGCCGATTTCCGCGGTCATCGCCGATCCCGCCCGGCTCGCGAACAGCAGCGCCGCCACCACCGGGCCGAGCTCGCGGGTGAGCGAGAGCGCAACCAGGGTGCCCACCGCCTCCGACGAGCCGTATTTCTGGAGCGTCTCGTAGCCCTGGAGCGCCAGCACCATGCCGACGAACAGGCCCGACACGATGATGATGATGAGCGACAGCACGCCCGTGAAATAGACTTCCTTGATGGTCAGGTGGAAACGGCGGAAGCTCACGGCGGATCTCAGCAGCGTGAGCAGGAAGAACCGGCTCGCGTAGCCGAGCCGCCAGACGCCGTTGACGACCTGGTGGCCGATGCCTCGCAGGCTCTCGAGAACGCGCTCAGGCACGGCCGGCCTCCAGCACCAGGTCGCTGGCGTACGACGAGCCCGGGTAATGGAACGGGATCGGGCCGTCCATCTCGCCCCACACGAACTGGTGCACGAACGGCGCTTCGGACCTGCGGATGTCGTCCGGCGTGCCGTGCGTGACGACCACCCCCTGCGACATGAAGTACACGTAATCCACGATCTTGAGGGTCTCCTGGACATCGTGCGTGACGACGATGGACGTCGCCCCCAGCGCGTCGTTCAGGCGCCGGATCAGGTTGCTGATGACGCCCAGCGAGATCGGATCGAGGCCGGTGAACGGCTCGTCGTACAGGATGAGCATCGGGTCGAGCGCGATGGCGCGTGCCAGCGCCACGCGCCGCGCCATGCCGCCCGACAGCTCGGAGGGCATCATGTGGTGCGCGCCGCGCAGCCCCACCGCGTTGAGCTTCATCAACGCGAGGTCCTGGATCATGCTCTCCGGCAGATCGGTGTGCTCGCGCATCTGGAACGCGACGTTGTCGAACGCGGACATGTCAGTGAAGAGGGCCCCGAACTGGTAGAGCATGCCCATCTTGCGGCGCATCTCGTAGAGCTCGTCCTGCCCGAGCCCGCCCATCGGGCGGCCGGCGACCCGCACTTCCCCCGTGGTGGGCTTCAGCGTGCCTCCGATCAGGCGCAGCATCGTGGTCTTCCCGCAACCGGAGAGGCCCATGATGCTCACGACCGCGCCGCGCGGCACGGTCATGTTGATCCCCTTGAGCACGGGGCGGACGTCGTACGTAAAGTGGACGTCCTTGATTTCCACGAGATTTTCCACGAGGCCGGCGCGGTATGCCTCAAAGGGTGGTAATTTTAAACCACATCGTTGCATCACAACAATGACGCCGGGAGCCGGCTGCGGTCCGGCGAATCCGTGTTGGAGTTTGCACCACCGGCTGGCATCATAGCGCGACTCAGCCGCGCCGCGCCGTCCGCATGCGATTTGACCTGTTCTATGAGCTGGCCCTGCCGCCACAACTGGGGCTGAGCGAACATCGGCGAAAAGCCTCCCCCAGGCCGGCAGGCTGCTGAACGCTGAGAGCAAATTGTCCCGATGAACGTCTTCGTCACCGGCTCGAGCTCGCACCTCGCCGCGGCGCTGCTGCCCCGCCTGTGCGCCTGGCCGGAAGTCGGGCGCGTAACCGGCGTTGACCTTGCTCCCCCGCGCTTCGAACACCCGAAGTTCAGCGCCACGCAGATCGACATCCGCAGCCCGCGGCTCGAGCGCTTGCTCGAGGGGCACGACGCGCTGGTGCACCTCGCCTTCGTGGTGCTGCGTGGAAGAATGTCCGAAGAAGAAATGTTCGACGTGAACGTCAACGGCAGCCACAAGGCGTTCCACGCCGCACGGCGGGCCGGCGTCAGACGCTTCATCCACATGTCGAGCGCTGCCGTTTACGGCAGCGGCGTGCACCTCGGCGAGGACGCTCCGCTCGATCCGCTGCCGCAGTTTCTCTACGCCCGCCACAAGGCGCACCTCGAGCGGCTGCTCGAGATCGAGTTTCCCGAGTGCGTGCGGTTCCGGCCGCACGTCATCCTCGGCCCCAACGCCCACCCGCTGCTGAAGCAATTGCTCAACCAGCCGTGCTACGTGCGCATGCCCGAGCCGTATCCCCTGTTGCAGTGCGTGCACGAGGACGATGTGGCGCAAGCGGTGCTGCTCGCGCTCGAGCGCGGGGTGAGCGGACCGTTCAACCTCGCGGTTGATGACAATTTCACCTTCCGCGACGCCGTCCGCGCCCGGCACCGCTTCGCCGTGCCGCTGCCGCTGTTCGCGGCGCGCGCGGCACTGGCCGCGGCATGGCGCTTCTTCGGCTGGGGCGGCGAGCCGGCCTGGATCGAAGGCCTCGCCAGAACGCTGCTGTTGAACTGCCGGCGCGCTGCGGTGGAACTCGGCTGGAGAAGCGTCCATAACGCCGCTACGGCGCTGGCCGCGACCTGACCGCCCCGGTTCCCGGCTAGCCCCGATTATTCACAAACACAGGATGCTCCGACGATACGTGCGTGACGAAGTGTCTTGCGACTCTGCACGAGGACCCTGTTCATGAATAATCGGGGCTAGAGCTCGACCGTCGGAGAGCTGCCGGAGCAGCGCGGTGTCGGCGTGGTGCATGATCGCATTATAATTTGGCTAACTTAGCCAGGGCCCGGCATTTTTTCTCCCGCATGAGCGATGCAGTGCTGCGCTTCGCGCACGTAGCCAAGAGTTTCGCCGGCGTCCCGGCCTTGAGCGACCTCAGCCTCGAGGTTCTGCGCGGGGAGTTCTTCGGCCTCATCGGCGTGAACGGCGCGGGCAAGACCACGCTCATCAAGTGCCTGCTCGACTTCTGCGACACCGATGAAGGCAGCATCGAGATCTTCGGCGCGCCGCACCGCGCGACCGTCGCCCGCGCACGGCTCGCGTACCTGCCCGAGCGCTTCAATCCGCCTTTCTACCTCACCGGACGCGAGTTCCTGCAGTACATGCTGAAGCTCCACCGCACGCCGTACGACGGGGCGCGGGCGGCGGCCATGTTCGGGGCGCTCGACCTGGAGCCGTCGGCGCTGGACCGCCCGGTCCGCGCCTATTCCAAGGGCATGACGCAGAAGCTGGGGCTCGCCGCATGCCTGCTCTCGGGCAAGGAGCTCTATGCGCTCGATGAACCGACGGGAGGTCTCGACCCCAAGGCGCGGGCGCGGCTCAAGGACGAATTGCGCCAGCTGCAGAACGCCGGTCGCACGGTATTCTTCACCTCCCACGCCCTGGCCGACGTCGCGGAAATGTGCGACCGCGTGGCGGTGCTGCACGCCGGCCGGCTGCGCTTCGCCGGCACGCCACGCGAGCTGATCGGGCGCGAGGGCGCCGGAGACCTGGAGCAGGCTTTTCTTGCCTGTATCGGTGCCTAGTGTGCTGTCCCGTAAACAACCTGCGAAAGTCCTCGCGACAATCGGCACCATACTTTGGCGCAAATCCTCGCCAGGTGCCCACCTGACTGCGGTTTGCTTCGCGTCTGGCGCCGATTTCGCGGGACTTTCGATCCGGGACATGGAAAGAATGCGCCACACATGCTTGACGGTTGCCTCCGACTTATGCGCGGTGTTTACGGGACAGCACACTAG
>DAIDBG010000380.1 GCA_027310225.1 bacterium
TTCCAGCAGCACGCGCGCCACCGGGTCGAAGCTCCTGTAATCGAACGGCAGCTGGCCGGAATGATAGGTCGTGGAGATCGAGTTCGAGTTCCACACCAGCGAGTAGCCGTCGGGCTTCTGCGCCGCGACGTACTTGTAGCCGATCGCGCCCCCTGCCCCGGGACGGTTGACCGCCACCACGTTGACGCCGAGCTGCTTCGCTATGCCCTGCGCGAGCACGCGCGCCGTGACGTCCGCCGAGGAGCCGGCGGGGAACAGCACCGTGATCTCGATGTTGCCCTTCCTGGGATAGGGCACGTCCTGCCCGATCGCGGGCGCCGCAACCGCGGCCAGCAACATGCCGCCAATCCACTTCAGCATCCTGTTCGCATGCATGACATTCCTCCTCCAGACAAATCGGTGAACGGTGATCGGTTTACCGTTCACTCAATATCTCCGCGACCTCGACGCGACGCCCCTCGCGCGCGGACTTGATCCCGGCGCGCAGCACGGCGAGCGAGCGGGTCGAGGCTTCGCCGTCCATCTCGGGCCTGCCCTTGCCGCGCACGGCATCGGCGAATTCCTCGAGCTCCTCGCGGATCGTATCGTTCGCCTCGCACGGCACCGGCGCGGCCTTGCCGGCGCCGCGCTTCAGAAAGCGCAGCCCCTCGTGCAGGCTGTAATACGCGCTCGCCTCCTTGCCGTAGATGTTCATTACGTAGTACTCGGAAGCCGAAGCGTAACTGGCGTTCAACGTGGAGAGCGCGCCGTTCTCGTGCTCGAGCACGAGGCTCGCGACATCCGGATTGTCCCCGGGCAGCACGAGCTGGGCAAGCCGGCCGCTCACCGCCCTGATCGGGCCCATGAGGTATTCGAGCACATCGGCGTAGTGGATGCCGATTTGCAGCATGACCCCGCCCGGCATGCCTTCCGACGTGTAGCGCCAGGAGGAGAGGTCGAACTTGCCCAGCCGGTCGCGGCTGATATTGGCCTCCGCGTTGACGAGCCTGCCGAACACGCCGTCGTCAATCTGCCTGCGCACCCAGCGGAAATGGCTTTCCTTGCGCCGCTGGTAGCCGAGCGCGAGCACCACGCCCGCCTTGCGGCACGCTTCCGTGATGGCGCGTGCGTCGGCGATGGTGTTGGCGATGGGCTTGTCGAGGAACACGTGCTTGCCGGCTTGCGCCGCCGCCCGCGTGGTCTCGAGGTGCACGTTGTTGGGCGTCGTATTGACGACCGCGGCGATGCTGCGGTCGTTCAGGACCTCGTCGTAGCTCGCCGCGGGCCTGCATCCATACTTGTTCGCGAACGCCCTGCGCTTGTCCTCGGAGCGGGTGTAGCAGGAAACGATCTCGAACCTCGTCGAGCGCTTCATGGCATCGGCCAGGACGTCGGACCACCAGCCCATCCCGATGCTTGCAACCCGCAGTGGTGTATCAGCCATCAGTCGTTCTTCTTGTGTCTTCGGTCGATCGAATCGAAGGATGAAGGCGTAAGGTGGAAGGATGACCCCACGCATTCGCGTGAAGCCGATTCGAGTCCCGACCTTTCACTGACGTCCGGTCGGAGTGCTTGCCGAACGGACCGCCGGCCGCAGGTAACAAAAGGCCGGGACCTGCTTGGGTCTCGCGCAAAGCGCGAGGGGTCATCCTTCATCCTTCATCCCTCATCCTTAGATCTTGTAGGTGGCGCCGATCACCTCCACCGCCTCGCGCGCGAGCCGGTCGTCGAGCTCCCAGGTGGCGCCGGAGACGCCGATGCCGCCGACGCACTCGCCGCCGAAGATGATCGGGTAGCCGCCTTCCATTGCCGTCCACCTCCCGGAGCCGGCCGCGAGCGCGAGCCCGAGCGCGTGCATCGTATCGAGCGACTGCCCCGCCGCGCCCTTGGCGGTCGTGGGCCTCTTGTTCGAGGCTGCGCACACCGCTTTCGTGGTGGAGGAGTGCACGGTGTGGAAGCGGCCGCCGTCCATGCGCTGGATCAGGATCGGATGGCCGCCGGCGTCCACGATGGCGACCGCGATGGCATGTCCCGCCCGTTCCGCGCCCGCCGTCGCGGCGTCCATCATCTTCCTTGCGCCGGCGAGCGTGAGGCGCTTCGAGCTTGTAACGTACATCGTTCCCCCTGCGCGGGTACACATTCATGGAAACGGCTGAAGCCGTTTCCATGTTTCCATCTATAATCGGCGTATTTTCCAGCATTCCAGCCCCACGTCAATGAAGCACGCTTCCGGCGCGGACGACCACAGCGAGGTGCGCGAGGGCGTGCGCGCGCTGTGCCGCCAGTACGACAGCGCGTACTGGCAGAAGGTGGACGAGGAGCGCGCCTATCCGGAAGCCTTCGTCGAGGCGCTCACCCGGGCGGGCTGGCTCTCCGCGCTGATCCCGGAGCAGTACGGGGGATCGGGCCTCTCGCTCACCGAGGCCTCCGTCATCATGGAGGAGATCAACCGCTCGGGCGGGAACTCCGGCGCCTGTCACGGCCAGATGTACAAC
>DAIDBG010000381.1 GCA_027310225.1 bacterium
GGCGGCCGTGATCACGCCGCGGCGCACCAGCTCGCCCCAGCTGGTACCGGCCCCGGCGGCGCGCGCGACCCACAGTATGGTCTGCAGATCGCGCAGGCCGCCGGCACTTTCCTTGATGTTGGGCTCGAGATTGGTTTCCGCGTAGCGCGCGTGGCGTTGCTGCTGTTCCAGCAGCTTTGCCTGGAGAAAGGCGGCGGGATCGAGCGCGTCGTGCATGCGCCTAGCGAATTTCGCGAACAGTTCGCGTTTTCCGGCGAGCAGGCGTGCTTCGAGCAGCGTGGTTTGCACGGTGAGATCTTCCGCCGCCAAGGCAGCGCATTCCTCGATGGTGCGTACGCTGTGACCGACCTCGAGTCCGACGTCCCACAGCGTGCCGACGAGGTCCTCGAGCTTGCGCGCGAGCAGGGCGTCGGCCGGCTTTGAAAGCAGGATCAGCAGATCAACGTCGGAGCAGGGAAATTGCTGGTTGCGGCCGTAGCCGCCGACCGCGGCCAGTGCCACATCACGCGGCATGGCGCGGCTTGCCCAGACGTCCTTGAGCAGGCGGTCAATCATGGCCGACAGGCGGCGCAGCAGGTCCGCGGGCGACTCGCGGGCGAGGAACCCCTCGCGCAGCTGGATGCGCTGCGCCGCGAGTTTTTCCTTCCACGAAGCCACCTGGGCCTGCAGGGGCGGCGCGGAAGAAAGGGCGGGGGCGGGCGCGCCGCTCATGCGCTCAGGATCCGGGTTTATAGGGAGGTGGGGCGCCCTTGGACAGTGTGAGCACTTCGTAACCGTCATTGGTCACGAGCACGGTATGCTCCCATTGGGCCGACAGGCTGTGATCCTTGGTGACGACGGTCCAGCGGTCGGCGAGCTGGCGTATGGCCGGCGTCCCGGCATTGATCATGGGCTCGATGGTGAAGGTCATTCCCGGCTCGAGCCTGAGCCCGGTTCGCGGCCGGCCGTAATGCAGCACCTGGGGCTCTTCGTGGAATTTCCTGCCGATACCATGGCCGCAGAATTCGCGCACGACGCTGAATCCATGCTGTTCGGCGTGGCTCTGTATGGCATGGCCGATATCGCCGAGGTGGGCGCCGGGCCGCACCGCTTCGATGCCGTGCCACAGGCATTCATAGGTCACCTCGCACAGGCGCCGCGCCTGGATCGAGGGCGGGCCAACGTAGAACATGCGGCTGGTGTCGCCGTGATAACCGTCCTTGATCACGGTGATGTCGAGGTTGACGATGTCTCCGGCGCGCAGTTTTTTGTCGCCGGGCACCCCGTGGCATACCACGTGGTTGACCGAGGTGCAGATGGATTTCGGAAAAGGCGGATAACCGGGCGGAGCATAGTTGAGCGGGGCTGGCACCGCCTTCTGTACTTCGGAAATATAGTGGTGGCACAGCCGGTCGAGCTCCCCCGTCGTGGTACCGGCCTTCACGTACGGGGCGATGAAATCGAGCACTTCGGCGGCGAGCCGGCCCGCGAGGCGCATCCTTTCGATATCTTCGGGAGATTTGATGTTGACGCCCATGGAAAGAGCCGGCGCGGGACGTGCCGCGTCGGCCGGGACTGGCGGATTAAGTCGCTGGTTTTTCAAGGTCAGCGATTGTAGTCTAGAACGCCGTCGCACGCATGCCTCCCGGGTCATCTTGAGAGGCAGCATTTTATTGTGTTAAAATAAAAAGTTAGCTCTATCACCCTTTTTTCGGGTGCGCAAAGAGCTTAGTTTTTAGTTCGCACATCCGCCCTCAAGTGAGGGTGGTCGCCGCACGCGGCGGCCCCATGGCGGATGGAGGCTCAACCCTTACAGGAGAAACTGCATGTCGGTCACGATGCGTGAAATGCTCGAAGCCGGTGTCCATTTCGGCCACCAGACCCGCTACTGGAACCCGAGGATGGCGCCGTACATCTTCGGGCACCGCAACAAGATCCACATCGTCAATCTGGAGAAGACCCTGGCGATGTACAAC
>DAIDBG010000009.1 GCA_027310225.1 bacterium
CGCCCGACCTGCACCTCGGCCACACGGTGCTCATCAACAAGCTGCGCCAGCTCCAGGAGCTCGGCCACCACATCCTGTTCCTGGTCGGCGATTTCACCGGCATGATCGGCGATCCGTCCGGCAGGAACGCGACACGTCCGCCGCTTTCGCGCAAGGACGTGGAAGCGAACGCGAAAACCTATACCGACCAGGTGTTCAGGATACTCGACCGGGAAAAGACCGAGATCGTCTTCAATTCCTCCTGGATGGACCGGTTCGCCGCGGCCGACCTGGTGCGGCTCGCGAGCACCTGCACGGTCGCGCGCATGCTCGAGCGCGACGACTTCCACAGGCGCTACAGGGGCAACCAGCCGATCGCGATCCACGAGTTCCTCTATCCCCTGGTGCAGGGCTACGATTCGGTCGCGCTCCGGTGCGACATGGAGCTCGGCGGAACCGATCAGAAATTCAACCTGCTGATGGGCCGCGATCTGCAGAAGCACTACGGGCAACCGCCGCAGGTGATCCTCACCCTGCCGCTGCACGAGGGTCTCGACGGCGTGAACAAGATGTCGAAATCGCTCGGCAACACCGTCGGCATTACCGAGCCGCCCGGCGAGATCTTCGGGAAGCTGATGTCGGTCTCCGACGAGCTGATGTGGCGCTATATCGAGCGGCTATCTTTTGAGCCGCCTCAAAAGATAAACGCGAAGAAGCGGGCTGTCGAACGAGGCGGCAACCCACGGGACGTGAAATTCGATTTTGCGAAGGAAATCGTCACGCGATTTCACGGTGCCCCGGCGGCGGAGGCTGCTGCCGCCGACTTCGAGGCGCGGTTCAAGCGCGACGAGGTCCCGGCGAACCTTCCCGAGGTGAAGCTCGCAGCGCAAGGCGATGGTCTGCCGATTTCCCTGGTGCTAAAGCAGGCCGGGCTTACCGCGAGCACGTCCGAAGCGCTGCGTACGATCGAACAGGGCGGGGTGAGAATCAACGGCGAGAAAGTGGGCGACAAGTCGCTCAAGATCGCCCGTGGCGAGCAGGTGGTGGTGCAGGTCGGCAAGCGCAAGTTCGCGCGGGTGACCGTCCGCTAGCCCCGATTACTCACAAACAAACACACGCCTTTTCACTCCCCTGTGCTGTTAGCCTGCCGGCGGTTTTGCATTGAGCAGCCTGCCGGAAATTCAAGTCCGGCAGGTTGCTCGGCGGTTATTCGACTCCGGGCAGCGGAAGCCGTTAGATCAGCTGGGAGTCGGGCTTCTTTTCCTCGTGGCTGTCGGCGATGAGTTGGGAGTCGGGCTTCTTTTCCTCATGGCTGTCGGCGTAAACCGGCGCAACCGAGAGAGCCAGGATGCTCAGGGGAACGGCGAGCAACAGTTTGCGAATCATGCAAGTCTCCTTGAAGGTTGAACGTTGGCCTTTCACGAAACCAACGCTCGGCAAGGTAGCGGGACGCCGTGCGCCGCGCACGATTTTTTACAAAGTGTTGCACTGCTTTCTACGAGCTTACGCCGCGCTTACGCCGTTCTTACGCGAGGCTTACGCCGGACTTACGTACGCGCCCGCGCATAGCTGAACCACACTAGCCCCGATTATTCACAAACACAGGATGCTCCGACGATACGTGCGTTACGAAGTGTCTTGCGACTCTGAACGAGGGTCCTCCTGTTCATGAATAATCGGGGCTAGCTCCCGGTATGAGTGACGATTCTCTTGCGCCTTAATTCGGCGAATGCCTGCAGTTCCCAGTGGCGGATCGCGATCAGCAGGCTCATCGCGGAACGCTCGGTGAGCGGCAGCCTGAGGTCGTCATTGTGCAGATCGGAGAACTCGCGGGCGAGGCGCTTCAGTCTGGAAACGATCGCCGCGCTCGAGATCTTCGAAAGCATGCCGTTCACGACGAGCTGGAACTCCCCGGGCCGGTCGAAGCGCGAACGGAAGTACTCGTTGTGCGCCTGCCGGTTGAAGAAACGCTGGATCGGCCCGTCCGGGAGCCACGAAAAGTTGCGTGACACCAGCAGCTTGATACGGTTGTTGGGCAGCAGCTGGATGAATCCCAGGCGGTCGAGGCGCGTGAGAAGCTGGATGCACTCGGCGCGCGAGATGTCGTAGATCCCGGTGATCTGCTCGAAGCCGACGTGGTTCAGCGCGCACACCGCGGCGAGGAACAGCTTCTTGTCGGAGACGATCTCCCGTTCCTGCTCGAGCGTGAGCTGGGAGACCAGGTTCTCCTCCTGGAACAGGGCGCGCGCCAGGTCGGAGAACTCGGCGTGCGTGAGCTGGCAGATCTGGTCGAGGCGCTTCAGCGTGAAGTTCTTCCTCGAGAACATGCGCTTCACGCTCGCCTCGCTCAGGTTGAGCTTGCGCGCCACCTGCGCGTAAGTGACGCCGCGCGATCTGAGCTCGCGCTTGAGCACCTCCACCAGCGCTCCGCTGTATGCCATGTCGCCCCCGTTTCCTCCCGGCCGTGGCGCAAGGTAGCACCTAATGATACCTCCGGGCAAACCGGTAGCAACGCCGCAGCTTTTGCTTGGCGCCGCCGCGCGCGCCGCCGATGATGGGCCCGCGCCGCGCAACCGCGCCGGCGCCGGAGAGGGACCACAGGGACGAAAGGAGGGCACCATGCAACAAGCTGCGGTAATCATGACGGCTCAACGCGAACGGGGCGAACAGGCGCGGGCGCGCGCCCTCGTCCGCTTCAACGGATTGATGTTCCACGGCCTCGCCGCCGCCTCCTTCCTGGAGACGGCGGCGCCGCTGCATGTCGGGCGGCTCGGGCGCGTTTTCGCGGATCATCCCGACGTCGGGCTCTGGCTGGAGCAGGTGTGGTGGCCGCAGCGGGCCGGGCATGGCCGGCTGCTGCGCAGCTACGTCGAGGCGACCTGGCCGGAATTCGACTGGAGCGCCGCCTATGACGAGTTCCACGAAGCCTATCGCACGCGCTACGGCACGGCGAGCGCGGGCGGGAGCCTCGCGCTGGAGGCGCTCGCGCGCTGCGTGGCGGAAACCCAGGCCGCCGTGTTCTACCGCGCGCTCGCCAGTTACGCCGACGAGCCGGCGCTGCGGGGGCTCGCGCGTGAGGCGGGGCGCGATCACGCGTTCTTTTTCGACCATTTCCGCTCGGTCTTCGAGCGCTGCAAGCGGCACGAGAGCGTCGGGTTCGCGGCAGCCTGCCGCACGGTGCTCGGGGCTTCCCGCGCAGCGCGCGATCTGGACGTGGCCGCAGCGTTCCAGCCGCTCGCGCGGCACTGGAACGGCAACCGGCTCGTCCCGGAGCTCGGCTACGGCGAGTTCCTCGAGCGCATGGGCCAGCTCGTCGAACGCCACGCCGCGCTTGGCCGCGTGGAGCGCCTGCTGTTTCGGCCGTGGGCCCGGGGCGCGGCGCATGCGACAGTCGCCGCATGCGCCGTGAATCCGGTACACTCGGCAGGCCGTATCCAGCAGCCTGTCGGGCCTGGATAGCCGACAGGCTGCCGAAAGCAAAATCGCCTGCCTGCAAAGTCCGACAAACTCCCGAGGCTCGGAATCTTCACAAGGAGCGACGCGCTTGGACCCCGCTGCTGCAGTGCCCGCCGGCAAGGAGGTCGCCACCCTCGCCGGCGGTTGTTTCTGGTGTCTGGAGGCGGTGTACGACGGGATGAAGGGCGTCGAAGCGGTCGAGTCCGGCTACATGGGCGGCCGCACGGTGAATCCGACCTACGAGCAGGTGTGCGGCGGGGACACCGGGCACGCCGAAGTGGTGCGCATCACGTTCGATCCGGCAGTGGTATCGTTCGGGGAGTTGCTGGAAGTGTTTTTCGTGATCCACGACCCGACCACGCTCAACTATCAGGGCAACGACGCCGGCACGCAGTACCGCTCGGCGATCTTCCATCACTCGCCGCAGCAGAAGGCGGCCGCCGGGGAGGTCATCGCGCGGCTCGACGCCGCCGGGGTGTGGAAGCGTCCGATCGTGACCGAGGTGGTGCCCGCCTCGGCCTTCTACCCGGCCGAGGACTACCACCAGAAGTACTTCGCGCGCAATCCCCACCAGCCGTACTGCCGGATGGTGGTGGAGCCGAAAGTCGCCAAATTCCGCAGGCAGTTCCTCGAGAAGCTCAAGAAGACCGCGTGAGGGCGTCCGCCCCGCCGCAGGCCGCCAGACTTGAACTTCGGCGGATAAGTCCTTGACTTCACGCCATGCCGGGAGCGTGGCGTGCGGCGAGACGGATGGCGGTTTGCGCGCAGGCGGTCGCGCCCGGCGCTGCGGCGGCGGCAATCCGGGTCGCGCAGGACCCGGTGGAGCGGCGGGCCGCTCGCCGCAACGGTCGCAAAAAAGCTCTTGCAAGGTTGCACGGACATAGGCATCCTCTATTCGCCGAATTCATCGTTATGACGGCGTTTGCAACCACCCGCGCTGTTTCAGCGCGATCAATGGGAGATAGATATGGCCAAGAGAAAGAAGGGCAGCAAGAAGGCGAAAAAAGTCCGCAAGTCGGCGCGCAAGGGCGTGGCGAAGAAGAAGAGCGCGCGCAAGCCGAATCCCGCGTTCATGAAGCCGATGACCCCGAGCTCGACGCTGGCGGCGGTGATCGGCGGCAACCCCATGCCGCGCACCGAGGTCACCAAGAAGCTGTGGGCCTACATCAAGCGCAACGGCCTGCAGGACCGGGTCAACAGGCGCATGATCAACGCCGACGACAAGCTGCGCCCGGTGTTCGGCGGCAGGTCGCAGGTTTCGATGTTCGAGATGACCAGGATGGTCAACAACCACCTGCGCTAGGCAGGCTCTCTGCAACACGGCCGGGGCGGCTGCGCAGCCGTCCCGGCTTTTTTATTTCCGCTCGGCGGGCGGCCGCCGCGTCATTTGACGCGCGGCGAAATAACCGGAGACGAACAGCGCAACGCCCATCGCCCAGAACACCGGCAGCATGCCCAGCGCGGAGCCGAGCGCGCCGAAGGCGAGCGGCACGCTCACCTGGCCGAAGTTGAGCAACAGCGTCCGCACCCCGACCACCTCGGCCCCGCGTCCCGCCGGCGACTGGTTGTAGAGCAGAACGAGGATCAGCGGCTGCGTGCCGCCCAGCCCGGCGCCCAGGACGAAGGCGAGCGTCGTCAGCAGCGGCACGCCCTCGACCAGCGGAAACGCGATCAGCGCCGCCCCGGTCACGAGCATGGCGAGGACCAGCATCCGCAGCTCGTTCATGCGGCGCGCCGCGAGCGGCAGCATCAGCCGCACCGCGAACACCGCCGCGCCGAACGCGCCGAGTATGAGACCGATGGTGGAGGCGGAGAGCCCGATGCGCGAGCCGTAGATGGGCATGACGAAGGTGAACAGGTCCCACGCCATCGACAGCGCGGCGCTCGCGACGAACACCCGCTTCAGGCCCGGGTCGCGCAGCAGCTCCGTCAGACGCCGCGCCTCTCCCGGCCGGGCGGCAGCCTCATGCCGCGCGACCTCGATTCTGCCGAATTTCAGCAGGAGCACCGCGACCGTCACCAGTGCGCCGGCAGCGAGCGCGAGAAAAGCGCCCCGGTGAGTAATGCTGTCAATCGCAAAGCCGGCGAGGGCCGGTCCGAGGACACCGGCGGTCGAAAAGGCGAGCGCGAGCAGGCTGAAGTTCCTGACCCGTTCCTCGGGGCGCCCGATCGCGCCGGCGGCCTGGGTGGCGGCGATGTGATACAGGATGAAACCCGAGCCCGCCAGCGGGCTCACCACGAACAGTGTCTCGAGACGCGGCACGGCCCAGCCGAGGATCATCGCGGCCAGCACGCCGCCCGCGCCGGCGAGCATCGGTCCGCGCACGCCGACGCGGTCCACGTAGCGGCCCCAGCTCACCGCGAACAGCATCGGAACCACCGCGAGCAGCGACATCACCACGCCGACGGTGAAGGGGCTCGCCCCGTAATAGATGGCCGACAGCGACAGGATGACGCGGGTGCCGCCGAACGACAGGTGGGTGAGGAAGGTGAGAAGAAAGACGAGACGAATGCTCAACGCGGCGGCACCGGCGGGAAAACCGGGATTCTACCCGCCCGCGCAGCCTCGTCTTGAAAGGAGGGGAGCATAAAGCGGGTTTGATCTCGATCGAATCCGTGCGTGGACCGCGTCCGGCCGGTGCCGGTGCGCCGCTGCGTCACCGGCTCACGCGGTTGCGGCCCTTTTCCTTCGCGCGGTAAAGGGCG
>DAIDBG010000026.1 GCA_027310225.1 bacterium
CCCCAGCGCACCCGGTCGGGCTCGGGCCGGGTCCTGTCCATCCGGGTGTACCACGGCATCAGCAGGAAGAACGCAAAATAGACCAGCGTGCCGACCTGGGACAGGAGGGTGCCGGTCGCGGTCACCGGCTGCGTCCCCAGGTAGCCGAGCACGACGAACGCGATCACGAACGCCGTCAGCGCGCCCTTGACCAGCAGCCCCTTGTAGCGGATCGACTTGACGGGACTCCGGTCGAGCCACGGCAGCAGGAAGAATATCAGCGTCGCGGCGCCCATCAGCGCCACCCCCCACACATTCGGGTCGAGCGTGAAAAAGCCGGCGAGCAGCACTCCGCCGGCTACCGCCACCGCCAGCCTCACGCGGGCGCTCCTCACAGTGTAAATCAGCAGCGCGCAGTATGCGATCAGGGCGGCCGCGAGCACCCACATGAACTCTTGCGTGGTGGCGCGCAGGATCGAGTAGTACGGCGTGAAATACCACACCGGCGCGATGTGCGCCGGTGTCTTCAACGGATCGGCCGGGATGAAATTGTTGTATTCGAGGAAATAGCCGCCCATTTCGGGCATGAAGAACAGGATCACGCTGAATACAATGAGGAACACCACCGCGCCCAGCGTGTCCTTCACCGTGTAGTAGGGGTGGAACGGGATGCCGTCCAGCGGGCGACCGGTCTTCGGGTCCTTCACCTTCTTGATTTCCACGCCGTCGGGATTGTTCGATCCCACTTCGTGCAGCGCCATGATGTGCGCGGCGACCAGCGCGAGCAGGACCAGCGGGATCGCGATCACGTGGAACGCGAAGAAGCGGTTCAGCGTCGCGTCCGACACCACGTAGTCGCCGCGGATCCACAGCGCGAGGTCCGGTCCGATCAGCGGGATTGCGTCGAACAGGTTCACGATCACCTGCGCGCCCCAGTACGACATCTGGCCCCACGGCAGCAGGTAGCCGAAGAACGCCTCCGCCATCAGGCTCAGGTAGATCAGCATGCCGAGAATCCAGACGAGCTCGCGCGGCTTGCGGTAGGAGCCGTACATCAGCCCCCGGAACATGTGCAGGTACACGACGATGAAGAACGCGGAAGCGCCGGTCGAGTGCAGGTAACGGATGATCCAGCCGCCGGGCACGTCGCGCATGATGTACTCGACCGAGGCGAACGCCTGCGCCGCGTCGGGCTTGTAGTGCATCACGAGAAAGATGCCGGTGACGATCTGGATCACCAGCACCAGCAGCGCGAGCGAACCGAAGTAGTACCAGAAGTTGAAGTTCTTCGGCGCGTAATATTCCGCGAGGTGCTCGCGCCACAGCTGTATCAGGGGGAAACGCTGGTCAACCCAGGTGAGGACGCCGTTGAACGGCCCGGCCCCGGTGACTGGTTGCTTTTCTGCCGCCATGGATTACGCTCCTTCGGTGTCCTCGCCGGGCGCGAGCGGGCCGATCTCGGCCTCGACCGGTGCGCCCGCGGCCTTCGCCCGCTCCGAGGGCAGCATGCTCGCGACGAACGGCACCCCCGTGGCGGCACCTGCGATGCCTCCCGCAACGCTGGTGGCGGCAACCAGAAATCGCCGCTTGCCCCGATCCAACTCATTGTCTGCCACGCGATTGTTCCCCCGTCTGCAAAAGTCGGCATTTTACACAAACACACCGTGAAACTTAAGCAAAATGTAAAAAAATCCCGTTTGATCATGGTATTACCATGTGGATCCGGAAAACAGGATACGGCAGCGAAGCCCGCTTACGCGCCACCCCCGCGTCCCGCCCGTCATGAGCCAGCGTTCACGGGTTTGCTATGATCACGGAAACGGGAGACTTCGAGAGCCGGGCCCGGGCGGGCGGCGCGCCCATCGTGGTTCCGCAACTGGCCGGCCCTGCTGCAGAAAATCCACCACCACCGTACCGGTCGCGGGCTTTTTCTCATGCGTAAACTGTGGCTGACCTTTTCCCAGGCCGCGACCGTGAGCCTCGCGGTGTTGTTCGTCGTCTCGACGCTGCGCCCCGATCTGCTCACGTGGAGCACGCGCGGCAACGTGGTAACCGTGCAGCAGGAACAACCGCCGGCCACCGCGGCCCAGCCCATCGCTTCCTTCAGCAGCGCTGCGCGCAAGGCGATGCCGGCAGTGGTCAACATCTACACCAGCCAGGAAGTCAAGCGCCAGCGCCAGCCGCTCATGGACGATCCGGTGTTCCGCTATTTTTTCGGCGAGCAGTTCGACCCCGGCGTGCAGCGCCGCGAGGGCCTGGGGTCGGGGGTGATCGTGAGCGACAAGGGCTATATCCTCACCAACCAGCATGTGGTGGAATCGGTGGACCAGATCGAGGTCGCGCTCGGCGACTCGCGCAAAGTGCCGGCGCGCGTGGTCGGCACCGATCCCGAGACCGATCTCGCCGTGCTCAAGATCGAGCTGCAGCAATTGCCCTCGATCGTCTTCGGGCGGGCGGAGCAGCTCCGCGTCGGCGACATCGTGCTCGCGATCGGCAACCCCTTCGGCGTGGGACAGACCGTGACGCAGGGCATCGTGAGCGGGCTCGGTCGCAACCATCTCGGCATCACGACCTTCGAGAACTTCATCCAGACCGACGCGGCCATCCATCCCGGCAACTCGGGCGGCGCCCTGGTGGACGCGAACGGGAACCTGGTCGGCATCAATACCGCAATCTATTCGCAGACCGGCGCGTCAATGGGCATCGGCTATGCCATCCCGGTAAGCATCGCGAAGCAGGTGATGGAGCAGATCATCCAGAAGGGGTCGGTGACGCGCGGCTGGATCGGCGTCGGAGTGCAGGAAGTCACCAAGGAACTGGCCGAGTCGTTCAAGCTGCTGAAGGCCGGTGGCGTACTCATCTCGCAGGTGGAGCGTGGCGGCCCCGCCGACAAGGCGGGCGTGAAACCGGGCGACATCCTGCTCGCGGTGAACGACAACCCGGTGGCCGACTCCACCGGCATGCTCAACCTCATCGCCTCGCTGCAGCCCGGCCAGCTGGCGAAGCTCAAGCTGGCACGCGAGCAGGCCGAAACCGACGTCACCGTCACGGTCGGGCGCCGGCCCGGGCCGCAGCGACGGAAACCATGATTGCCCCGCAGAGGCGCGGGGCAAAATGAAGTCAAGAACCGGATTGATCGCTCCGGTTTTCTCCGCGTCCCGGCGCCTCCGCGGTGAAAACCTAGCTGCCGGGGCCCTTTTCTCCGGTTTCGATCTTGTCGAGCTCGTGCTCCATCTCGGTGTCGGACAACCAGCGATAATCCCCGTCGCCGCCCGCGGCGGGCCGCGCTTTGCCGAAAACGCGCGCCGCGATGATGCCGAGCTCGAACAGCAGGCACATCGGGATCGCGAGCAGGAGCTGGGAAATCACGTCCGGCGGGGTGACGATCGCTGCGACCACGAACGCGCCGACGATGAAATACGGGCGGATGTTCACAAGCTGTCCGACGGTAACCACCCCCATGCGCACCAGCATCAGCACCACGACCGGCACTTCGAAGGTGACGCCGAACGCGAGGAACATGGTGAGCACGAAATTGAGGTAGTTCTCGATGTCGGGCGCGACCGAGATGCTCTTCGGCGCGATCGTGTAGACGAACTTGAACACCACCCCGAACACGAAGAAATAGCTGAACGCCACCCCCAGGAAGAACAGGACCGTGCTCGCCACCACCAGCGGCAGCACGAGCCGCTTCTCGTGCGCGTACAGCCCCGGTGCGACGAACGCCCACACCTGGTAGAGCACGTACGGCAGCGCCACCGCAAAAGCGACCATGGCGGCAACCTTGACCGGGATCAGGAACGGCGATACCACGCCGGTCGCGATCATCTTGGCGCCTTCGGGCAGGGTGCGCATCAGCGGAAACGCGAGCAGATCGTAGAGCTCCGCGGCGAACGGGAACAGGAGCGCGAACACCACCCCCACCGCGATGAGCGAGCGCAGCAGCCGGTCGCGCAGCTCCATCAGGTGGGAGATGAAGGTGTCTTCGGTCAATTCGGTTCAGCCCTGTTTGTGCGGCGGCAAATCCGCCCTGGACTCCAGCGCGAGGTCCATCTGCTGCGAGGCGGGTGTGTCCCCCTGCGCCGGCTTCGGCGCCGCCGCATCGGGATCGGACGCGGATTGCGCGAGCTTGTTGAGCTCGCTTTCGGTTTCGCGGACCTCCCTGATGACGGAGTCCTGCATCGAGCGCGCCGCGTCCTCCATGCTCGACCGGAGCTTCTTGAGCTCATCGAGCTCCATCTCGCGCGCGATGTCAGCCTTGACGTCGTTGACGTAGCGCTGCATGCGGCCGAAGAGGTGGCCCAGAGTGCGTGCCACCCCGGGCAGCCGCTCGGGACCGATCACGATCAGCGCCACGACCGCGATGACGAGCAGTTCGGAAAAACCAATGTCGAACATGCGCAACCCCTGCGGCGTGAGGCGTAAGGAGTGAGGCGTCGAAAACCCGCGCCGGCGCGCCTTACGCCTAACGCCTAGCGCCTCACGCCTTGGGCGTTTCCTTCTTGGCCTCGCCTTCGATGGTCTGGCCGGTGGTGGGCGGAATTTCGGCCTTGGACTGGGCGGCCTTCTCGCCCTCGGATTTCATCCCTTCCTTGAAGCCTTTCACCGCGCTGCCAAGGTCGGCGCCCAGGTTGCGCAGCTTCTTGGTGCCGAAGATGAGGACCACCACCAGCAACACGATCAGCCAGTGCCAGATGCTTAACGAGCCCATGTCTCACTCCTAAAGAAATCCCGCTCAGCCGCGAGATTTCTTTTCATCAATTCCGGAAATGCCCTCGCGCCGGCGCAGCTCGGCGAGCACGTCCTCGGGCGCGAGGCCGTGCCACGCCAGCAGCACGAGGCTGTGGAACCACAGATCCGCGGTTTCGCGCACGATGTGCAGTTTATCACCACCCTTCGAGGCGAGCACCGTCTCGGCGGCCTCTTCCGAAAGCTTCTTGAGGATCGCGTCCTCGCCTTTTGCGAGGAGGCTCGCCACGTAGGACGCGGACTGATCGCTGCGCTTGCGGGCGGAGATCGCCTGTCCCAGCCTCAGCAATATGTCGGCATTGATCATCGCTTGGCACCCTTGCCGTAGATTTCCGCGGGATCCTTCAGCACGGCGTCGGTCACCACCCACCGGCCGCCCTCGAGCTTCCGGAAGAAACAGCTGTGACGTCCCGTATGACAGGCAATGCCGCCCACCTGTTCCACTTCCAGCAGGATCACGTCTTCGTCGCAGTCGAGCCGGATCGCCTTCACCTTCTGGGCGTGCCCCGACTCCTCGCCCTTGCGCCACAGCCTCTTGCGCGAGCGCAACCAGTAGTGCGCCTCGCCGCTCTCGACCGTTCTGCCGAGCGCCTCGCGATTCATCCACGCCACGGTGAGCACCCGGCCGCTGCCGGTTTCCTGCACCACCGCGGGCACCAGGCCGTCCTGCGCCCAGTTGATCCGGTCGAGCCAGTCGTCCTTCATCGCTTCGCCATGGGGAGTAAGGTGTGAGGGGTGAAGGGTAATGCGCAAGCCATGTCTTACATATTACTCCTCACGCCTCACCCCTCACCCCTCACGCCTCACAGCCTGACTTCGATCCCCCGCCACGCCAGGTGCTCTTTCGCCTGGCGTATCGTGAATTCGCCGAAGTGGAACACGCTCGCGGCGAGCACGGCGTCCGCCCGGCCTTTCAGTATCCCGTCAACCAGGTGGTCGAGCGTGCCCACGCCACCGCTCGCGATCACGGGGATCGAGAGCGCGTCGGAAAACGCGCGCGTGAGCTCGAGATCGAAACCGCTCCGGGTGCCGTCGCGATCCATGCTGGTGAGCAGGATCTCACCGGCGCCCAGTGCCTCCACCCTGCGGCCCCACGCCAGCGCGTCGAGCCCGCTCGCCTTGCGCCCGCCGTGCGTGTACACCTCCCAGTGCGGCGCGCCCGGGCCGGGCGCGCGCTTCGCGTCCACCGCGACCACGATGCACTGCGAGCCGTAGCGCGCGGTTGCGTCCGCCACGAGCTGCGGGTTCTGCACCGCGGCGGTATTGACGCTGACCTTGTCGGCGCCGGCGTTGAGCAGCCGCCGCACGTCCTCCACCGTGCGCACGCCCCCGCCCACGGTCAGGGGGTTGAAGACCTGCGCCGCCACTGCCTCAACCATGCTGACGATGAGATCGCGCCCGCCGCTGGAAGCCGTGATATCGAGGAAGGCAAGCTCGTCGGCGCCCTGCTCGTCGTAGCGCCGCGCGATTTCCACCGGATCGCCGGCATCACGCAGGCCGACGAAGTTCACCCCCTTCACCACGCGCCCGGCGGTGACGTCGAGGCAGGGAATGATCCGCTTGGCGAGGCCCATCAGAATCGAGGGATGAGGGATGAGGGATGAAGGATGAGGAAAAGGCGAAGAGCGAAAAACGGGTTCGGGTCATCCCTCCGCCCTCCGCCCTCATCCCGTGGGCGGCACACCACTATTTTTCCGCCTTCGAAAGTTGATCAGCCAACTTCTGGGCTTGTGCAAAATCAAGCTTGCCTTCATAGATCGCGCGTCCGGTGACCGCGCCGACGATGCCCTCGCCTGCGACCTTGCACAGCGCCTTGACGTCGTCCAGGCTGTTGATGCCGCCGCTCGCGATCACCGGCACCGAGAGCTCGCGCGCCAGCGCCACGGTCGCCGGCACGTTGACCCCGGTCAGCATGCCGTCGCGGCCGATGTCGGTGTAGATGATCGCCTCCACGCCGTAATCCTGGAATTTCCTGGCCAGGTCGAGAACCTCGTGGCCGGTCATCTTCGACCAGCCGTCCACCGCGACCTTGCCATCCTTCGCGTCGAGCGCGACGAGCACGCGGCCGGGGAAGGCCGTGCACGCCTCGTGCAGGAAGCCGGGCGTCTTGACCGCCGCCGTGCCGATGATGACGTAGCTCACGCCCGAATCGAGGAATTTCTCGATGGTATCGAGGTCGCGGATGCCGCCGCCGAGCTGGATCGGGATCCCGCCGCCGACCGCGCCCGCGATCGCCTTGATCGCCCCTTCGTTCCTGGGCCGCCCGGCGGCGGCGCCGTTCAGATCAATCACGTGCAGCCGGCGCGCGCCGAGTTTCAGCCACCGCTCGGCAGTCGCGCCCGGATCGTCGGAGAACACGGTTGCGCTCTCCATCACGCCCTGCTTCAGGCGCACGCACTTGCCGTCCTTGAGGTCAATGGCGGGAATGATCAGCATGGTCTCGACGCTACGCTGCAGGCGCGGCGGGAACCGCCAGCACCGGACGGTGCACGGCGGGCTGCCACGCCACGAAATTGGCGAGCAGCCTGAGGCCGGCGGCCTGGCTCTTCTCCGGGTGGAATTGCACGGCGAACACGTTGTCGCGCGCGCACGCACAGGCGAACGGGACGCCGTAAACGCTTTGTCCTGCCACCAGCTCGCGGCTCGCGGGCTCCGGGAAATAGCTGTGCACGAAATAAAAGCGGCTTCCCGGCGCGATGCCCTGCCACAGCGGGTGCGGGGCCATCTGCCGCACTTCGTTCCACCCCATGTGCGGCACCTTCAGCCTGATGCCCTGCGCGTCGGTCATCCTGTCGGCCGGGAAGCGGCGCACCCGTCCCGGCAGCAGGCCGAGTCCCGCGACGTCGCCTTCCTCGCTTGCATCAAAGAGCATCTGCAGCCCGCTGCAGATGCCGAGAAACGGCTTCGCCCGCGCCGCCGCGATCACCGCCTCGCGCAACCCGCGCGCCTCCATCTCGCGCATGCAGTCGGGCATCGCGCCCTGGCCGGGAAACACCACGCGCCCCGCGCGCAGCACCACGCGCGGGTCGCTGGTTATCGCGACCTCGAGGCGCGGGGCGACATGCTCGATCGCTTTCGCCACGGAGCGCAGGTTTCCCATGCCGTAATCGATGACAGCGACGTCGGTCATAACGGCGATCGTTCCAGGTTCAAAGTTCCGAGTTCAACGTTCCACGCCATGCGCAAGAACCTTAAACATCAACCTTGGACTTTGAACCCCGAACCCGGAACAAGCACCCGCTCTAGAGGGTGCCCTTGGTGGACGGCACACCCTTTACGCGCGAGTCGGCTTCCACCGCCGCGCGCAGCGCACGCGCGAACGCCTTGAACGCCGTTTCCGCCTGGTGATGGGCGTTGGAGCCCTTGAGATTGTCAACGTGCAGGGTTACCTGCGCGTGATTGACGAACCCCTGGAAGAACTCGTGTACGAGGTCCACGTCGAAATCGCCGATGCGCGCGCGCGCGAAGTCGATGTGGTATTCGAGGCCGGGCCGCCCGGAGAGATCCACCACCGCCCGCGACAACGCTTCGTCGAGCGGCACGTAGGCATGCCCGTAGCGGCGCACGCCTTTTTTCTCCCCCAGCGCCTTCGCAAACGCCTGGCCGAGCGTGATGCCGATGTCCTCGACGGTGTGGTGGGCGTCGATCTGGAGGTCTCCCTGCGCCGACACCTCGAGGTCGAACACGCCGTGCCGCGCGACCTGCTCGAGCATATGATCGAGAAACGGCACGCCGGTGGCGACCCTGGCGGTGCCCGCACCGTCGAGGTCGAGCTTGACGCTGATCTTCGTCTCCTTGGTATTGCGGGTGACTTCGGCTTTACGCATGGCCGTGCGGAACCCCGTGATTGCGGGATGCACGCGGAGCGAACCTGGAAATCAAGGATTGAGGGTCTGGGTCAATGCGGAAAGGAAGGCGGTGTTCTCGTCGGGTGTGCCGACCGTCACCCGCAGGCAGTCCGCGAGCAGACGATGAGACCCGTGGAGACTCTTGACCAGTACTCCGCGTCGTTTCAGTCCGTCGAAAACGCTCTCCGCCCTGCTGACTCTGAACAAAATGAAATTGGCGTCGCTTGGATACGCGCTCACACCCGGCATCCGCTGCAGCGCCTGCAGCAAACGCCCACGCTCTAGCTTGATGGCCCCGGCCTGTTCTGTCAACACGTCGCCGTGCTGCAGCACTTCGCGCGCGACAATCTGCGTGAGCGTGTTGACATTATACGGCAAACGCACCTTGTCGAGCTGCCCGATCCAGCGTTGCGCGCCGATCAGAATGCCGAGCCGGATTCCCGCCAGTCCGGATTTGGACAGCGTGCGCATGACCAAGAGGTTCGGGTGGCGCGGGAGGCGCGGCAGGAAGCTCCTTCCGGCGAATGCGTGATATGCCTCGTCAATCACCACCAGGCCCGGGGAGCCCTCGATGACCCGTTCCAGCAGGCCGGCGTCGAACAGGTTGCCGCTGGGATTGTTGGGATAGGCGAGAAAGGTGATTCCGGGCCGGTGCTGCTCGATCGCCGCCAGCAGGCGCTCGATGTCGAGCGAGAAATCATCGCGCAAGTCCACGCCCACGTAGCGCGCGCCGGCGAATGCCGCAATCATGCGGAACATGGTGAACGAGGGCTCCACCCCCAGCATCGCCGCCCTCGGCCTCGCAGCCGCCAGCACCAGCATCTGGATCAGCTCGTCCGAGCCGTTGCCGATCAGCAGGTCCATCCCCTCCGGCACGTCGAGCGACCGGCGCAGTTGCGCCTTGAGCTCCCGCGCGCCCGGGTCCGGATAGCGGTTGAGCGACGCGTCCTCGAGCAGCTGCGCGAGCCGGGCGCGCAGCGGCGCCGGCAGCCGATAGGGGTTTTCCATCGCGTCGAGCTTCACCATGCCCGCGCTGTCGGGCACGTGATACGCCGTCAGGGCGCGTATCTCGTCGCGAATGACGTCTTCGGGCGTTTTCGGCATCGGTTAAAGCGAAACCACGGAGGACACGGAGGACGCAGAGTGTGCCGATGAGGACCTCACCTGCTCCCTTCCTCTGTGCCCTCTGTGTCCACTGTGGTTCAGCTCTTTACTTGCTTCATGCGGTATTCGGCCGAGCGCGCGTGCGCGGTCAGCCCCTCGCCGCGCGCGAGCGTCGCGGCCACCTTGCCGAGCTTCGCGGCGGCCTTGCGCGAGACGCGGATCACGCTCGAGCGCTTCTGGAAGTCATAGACGCCGAGCGGCGAGGAGAAGCGCGCCGTGCGCGAAGTGGGCAGCACGTGGTTCGGGCCGGCGCAGTAGTCGCCCAGCGCCTCCGAGCTCTCGCGCCCGAGGAAGATCGCCCCGGCGTTCCGGATCCGGGAAAGCAGCGCATCGGGGCGCGCGACCGACAGCTCGAGGTGCTCGGGAGCGATGCGGTTGACCAGCTCGCACGCCTCGCGCAGGTCGCGCACGCGGATCACGGCGCCGCGCTTCGCCAGCGCCGCCGCAATGACCTCGCGCCGCGGCATCGCGCCGATCTGGCGTTCCATGCTCGCGATGACGGCCGCGATGAACGCGGCATCGGGCGTAATCAGGATCGCCTGCGCCAGCTCGTCGTGCTCCGCCTGCGCGAACAGATCCATCGCCACCCAGTCCGCATCGGTGCGGCCATCGCACACGACCACCACCTCCGAGGGCCCCGCTACCATGTCGATGCCGACGACTCCGAACACGCGCCGCTTGGCCGCAGCGACGTAGGCATTGCCCGGACCGACGATCTTGTCCACCGCGGGTATCGTCGCGGTGCCGTAGGCAAGGGCGGCGACAGCCTGGGCGCCGCCGATGGCGAACACGCGGTTCACCCCGCAGATCGCCGCCGCCGCGAGCACCAGATCGCTCTTCTCGCCGCTCGGCGCCGGCACCACCATGATGATCTCCCGCACGCCGGCCACCTTGGCGGGCACCGCGTTCATGATGACCGAGGAGGGATAGGCGGCTTTCCCGCCCGGAACGTAAA
>DAIDBG010000069.1 GCA_027310225.1 bacterium
CAGTTGCTGCGACCGCGGCTGCACCCGGGCGGCCACCTCGGCCGGCCCGCCGGCGCGCAGCACGCGCGCCACCTGCTCGGGCGGCAGGATGACGATCGGGGCCTGGTAATTCAGGGTGCGGCGCACGACGTTGGTCTGCAATCCGGCAAGCGCCGCCGACATGAACACGATCACGCCGCCGCCGAGGCCGACGCCCAGGATGATGAGCAGCGTCTGCATCAGGCCTTCGCGCATGAAGCGGAAGGCCACGATCCACTCGAAGAAGGCGAGACGGTTCACGGGGCGCCGCCCGCCGCTGCAGCGACCGCGCGCACGCGCTGTCCCGCCCTGACCGTGCCGTTGCCCGCGGAGATCAGCCGATCTCCCGGTGCGACACCCTCGAGCACCTCGATGCGGCCGTCGCCCTTCAATCCGAGCTTCACCGGCCGGCGCCGCGCCCGCCGCCCGTCAACGGCAAGGACCCACGGCTGGGCGCCGCCCGCCTCGCGCACCGCGTCGGCCGGAACCACGACGGCATTGGCGCGGCGCGCCACTTCGATGTCCACCGAGACCGTCATGTCCTGGCGGAGGTAATCCGGCGCATCGGGCACCCGCAGCTTGACTTCCACGGCTCCGCGCAGCGCGTCAATGCCGGGATTGATGTAAACCAGTTCCGCCGCGAAGCGTTCGCGGGGAAAGGCGTCGGCGGAGCCGAGCGCCTTCTGGCCGAGCTTGAGCTGGGCGAGGTTCTTCTCGTCAATCTGCACCACGACCTGCGTCTCGCCGGCGGGCGCGAGCGCCATCAGCTCCTTGCCGGGCTGCACGACATTGCCGGGCTCGACGCTGCGCCCGATGAGGGTGCCGTCCACGGGGGCGCGGATCACCATCTGGTCGAGCCGCGCCCGGACCACGTCCAGGCTGGCGCGGGCCTGGGCGAGCGCCGTCTGCGCCATGGCGTAGTCGCTGCCCGCGGGGCTGTTGGTCTGCACCTGGAGCCGCGCCGCGCGGAGCTGGCTCTCGGCGACGTCGAGGTTACGCTGCGCATCGTCGAGCGCGGACCGGCTCACGAACCCTTTCGCCTTGAGGTCCCTGTTTCTCTCATACTGCAGGCGCGCCTGGGTCGCGTTGGCCTGCGCCTGGAGCAGGCCCTGCTCCGCGGCGGGCAGTCCCACCTCGCGCAACTGGCGCACCTTCGCTGCGGCCTGCGCGACGGCCGCCCGCGCCTGTGCGACGGAAGCGCGCTCGTCCTTGTCGTCGAGCTCGATCAGGACCTCGCCGCGCTTCACGCTCTGGCCTTCCCGCACCGGGATGCGCACGACGCGCCCGGTGATCACGGCCCCGACCGACACGCGCTGCGGGGTCATGATCCGGCCGCTCGCCACCACGGTCTGCACGAGGTCGCTACGCACCGCCTCGTGGGTTGCGACCGGCGTCCCGAGGATCACGTTGCGCAAGGCAAAGGCCGGCACCGCGAGCGCCAGCGCGATCAGCAACCCGCGCTTGAGCCATTGGCGACGCCGGGAAACCGGATTGTCGTTCGGGGGCATAAGTCAGCGAGTATGCATGCTACCGGCGGCAGGCGGGCGTTGATTGACGTAGATCAAGGGCGTCGGGGATTCCCGAGGTCCGTCACCGGTGCGGCCCCATGCCGGATGCACGGCGTGAATATGTGAAAATGGGGCCGGGAAGACGCCCGTATCGAGCCCCTGCGATGAAAGCATTGCCCGGCAGATCCTACGAGCGCGGCGCGAGGGGGCCGCTGGAGGGGGTGCGCGTGCTCGACCTGTCGCGTCTCGTCGCCGGCAACACGCTCACGCAGCTCCTCGGCGACTTCGGCGCCGAGGTGATCAAGGTCGAGCCGCCTGCGGGCGACACCCTGCGCGCCTGGCAGACGAAGAACGTGCAGACGAACTGGAAGCTCTACGCGCGCAACAAGAAGAGCCTCGGTCTCGAGCTGCGCAAGCCCGAGGCCCGCGCGCTGCTGCTGCGCCTCGTTGCCTCGGCTGCGATATTCGTCGAGAGCTTCCGCCCCGGCACGCTCGAGAGCATGGAGCTCGCCCCGCAGGCTCTGCTCGAGCGCAACCCGAAGCTGGTCATCGTGCGCATCTCCGGCTGGGGCCAGGACGGGCCGTACCGCCGGCGGCCGGGATTCGGCACGCTGGTCGAGGGCCTGTCGGGCTTCGCTTCCATGAATGGCTTCGCCGACCGCGAGCCGGTGCTGCCGCCGATGTACCTGGCGGACACCGTCGCCGGGCTGTACGGCGCGGCGGCGGCGATGATCGCGCTGCGCGAGGCCGAGAACAACGGCGGGCGCGGCCAGGTGATTGACCTGCCGCTCCTTGATCCGCTGTTCGCAGTGCTCGGGCCGCAGGCCGCCAACTACCGCCTGACCGGCAAGGTGAAGCCGCGCACCGGCAGCCGCTCAAGCAACTCCGGCCCGCGCAACGCCTACCGCTGCAGGGACGGCAAATACGTGGGGCTGTCGGCTTCGACGCAGAAGATGGCCGAGCGGGTGTTCCGGTCAATCGGCCGCCCGGACCTCATCAACGACCCACGCTACCGGACCAACGCCGACCGGGTGCTGCACGCCGAGGAGCTCGATGCGATCATCGGCGCCTTCGTCGCCCGGCGCACCCAGGCGGAGAACGTAGCGTTCTTCGAGCAGGCCGAAGTCACGATCGGGCCGATCTACGACATCTCGCAGATCGTGGAGGACCCGCACGTGATCGAGCGTGAGCTGATCGCCGACTATCCGGATCCCGACATGGGCGCGTTCCCGATGCATCACGTGGTGCCGCGACTGTCGGGAACGCCGGGCTCGATCCGCACGCCCGCCCCGCGGCTGGGCGAGCACAACCGGGCGCTGCTCGCCGAGCTCGGCGTGGACGAGGCGGCCTATTCCCGGCTGCTCGCCTCGGGCATCGCGTGCGAAGGTAGCCCGCCGGCGAAAGAAGAAGAGCAATGAAACTGCTACCCCGCGCTGGAAACGGGCCGGCCGTTCCGACCGCGGCGGGGAAGACGGTTGTCCGGACCGGCCGTCGGGTTCGGACTGCGCCAGTGATGCGTGCCGCGGCCCGCGTGCGGCGCCGATTTCGGCGCATGGGCGTGCGGCGCCGGCGCTGCTGCGGATTCGAACCCGGCGACAACCCGGCGCTCGAGGCGGCGCGCAAGCAGCCTTTCGATGGCGGCGAGCAGCGGCTGTTCTTCCGGCGCGACCAGCGAGATCGCCTCGCCCGTGCTGCCGGCGCGGCCCGTGCGGCCGATGCGGTGAACGTAATCCTCGGGCACGTGGGGCATGTCGTAGTTGACCACGTGGGGCAGCTCCTCGATGTCCAGGCCGCGCGCGGCGATGTCGGTGGCGACCAGCACGCGCACGGCGCCCGCCTTGAAGCCGGCGAGCGCCCTGGTGCGCGCGGGCTGGCTCTTGTTGCCGTGGATCGCGGTCGCCTCGATTCCGCCCCTGCAAAGCTGCTCCGAGAGCCGGTTCGCGCCGTGCTTGGTGCGGGTGAAGACCAGCACCTGCCGCCAGTCGCCCGCTGACACTAGGTGGGCGAGCAGCTCGCGCTTGCGGGTTTGCGCGACCGGGTGCACGCGCTGCGCGACCAGCTCGGATTCCGCGTTGCGCCGCGCGACCTCGATCAGCGCCGGGGCATGGAGCAGGCCGTCGGCCAGCTTGCGGATCTCGTCCGAGAACGTCGCGGAGAACAACAGGTTCTGGCGTTGCGCCGGCAGCAGCGCGAGGATGCGGCGGATGTCGCGGATGAAGCCCATGTCGAGCATGCGGTCCGCCTCATCCAGCACCAGGATCTCCACGCGCGAGAGATCCACGGTTTTCTGCTGCACGTGGTCGAGCAGCCGTCCCGGCGTGGCGACCAGGACGTCCACGCCGCGGCGCAGCGCCGCGATCTGCGGATTGATGTTGACGCCGCCAAAGACCGGGGCGGACCGCAGCGGAAGGTGCCTGCCGTAGGCGCGCACGCTCTCCTCCACCTGCGCCGCCAGCTCGCGGGTCGGCGTGAGTATCAGCGCGCGCACGGGGTGCCGCGCCGGCGGGAACGACGCGCCGGCCCGCGTTGCGAGGCGCTGCAGCAGCGGCAGGGTGAAGCCCGCGGTCTTGCCGGTGCCGGTCTGTGCGCCGGCCAGAACGTCGCGGCCGGCGAGAATGACGGGGATCGCCTGCGCCTGCACCGGCGTGGGTTGCGTGTAGCCCCGCTCAGCGACGGCGCGGGTCAACTCGGCCGACAGGCCGAGGCTTGCAAATGACTGGATCAAGAAAATCTCCTGAGATCGGCCTGCTGCGGCTTCACGCCGTCAGAACCGGTTCAGGCAGACTTGACTTCGGTTAAGGGATTCGAGGGAGTTTGGGAACAACCGCGAGAGGACCGAGCTGCAGACCGGGTGATGCAAAGCTCGAATCCCGGGGCGCATTATACACGGTTCCGCCCCGCGCCGCCCGGTGTACACTAGCCAGACCTGGCCCCGGCAAACGCCTGATCATCCGTCTTGCCTTTTGCCTGCCCTCTCCAGCAAGGAGCATCGCCATGGCCGAAAAGAAGATCATCGCCGTAGTCGGCGCAACCGGCGCGCAGGGCGGCGGCCTGGTTCGCGCGATCCTGAGCGAGCCGGGCAGCGGCTACGCCGTACGCGCGCTCACGAGAAACGTCAACTCCGACAAGGCGAAGGCGCTGGCAAAGCTGGGCGCCGAGGTGGTCGCAGCCGACGTGGACAGCGTCTCGAGCCTGAAGCTGGCGTTCAACGGCGCGTACGGGGCGTACTGCGTCACGTTTTTCTGGGAGCACTTCCTGCCTGAGAAGGAGATCGCCCAGGCCGGCGCCATGGCGCAGGCGGCGAAGAACGCCGGCGTCAAGCACGTCGTCTGGTCCACGCTCGAAGACACGCGCAAATGGGTGCCGCTCACCGACGCGCGCATGCCCACCATCATGGAAAAGTACAAAGTGCCGCACTTCGACGGCAAGGGCGAGGCCAACAAGGCGTTCAGGCAGCTCGGCGTGCCGACGACGTTCCTGCTGACCTCGTTCTACTGGGACAACTTCATTGCTTTCGGCCTTGGCCCCAAGAAAGGGCCGGACGGCAGGCTGGCGCTCACGCTGCCCATGGGCGACAAGCGGCTGCCGGGCATCGCCGCCGAGGACATCGGCAAGTGCGCCTACGGCATCTTCAAGCGAGGCGTCGAGTTCGTGGGCCGGACCGTCGGCATCGCCGGCGGGCTCCTGACCGGCGCGCAGATGGCCGCCGCGTTCAGCAGGGCGCTGGGCCAGGAAGTGCGCTACAACGACGTGCCGCCCGAGGTGTACCGCGGCCTCGGCTTCCCGGGCGCCGAGGAGCTCGGCAACATGTTCCAGTTCAAGCGCGATTTCGAGAGCGACTGCTGCAGCGCGCGCAATATTGACCTCGCCCGCTCCCTCAACCCTTCGCTGCAAAACTTCGACGCGTGGCTGGCCCGCAACAAGGACCGCATTCCGCTGGAGTAGGGCGGGCGCGGGTAACGGGCGGGGCGCCGAAGGGATGGGCGATCGGGCCCGTGGGTGATGCGATGAAGCCCGCCGCCGCCGCCGCGGCTACGCCTCCGGCCCGGCGATCTGACCGTGAACCGCATGGCGTTCGGCGCGATGCGCATCGCGGGTCGCAGCGGCTTCGTCGTTACGTGTAAACTTGTGCTGAAAACGCAATTCCGGGAGGAAAAGAGGAATGGGTGCGGGAATGATCACCGATGAAGTCATTGACGCCATTGCCCACATCGAAATGCACCGCCAGGAAATGGAAAAGGAGGCCGGCATCTCGGCGGCGTGCAACGAGGCGCTGCGCAAACTGCACGAGCTCCTTGACCGCAAGAAGGAGGCGTTGCAGTTGCACGGGGCTGGTGCCGGGCATCCAGCGGACGTTGAAGCCGTGGCGCGCGAGATCGAGAGGGTGAAGAGACTGGCCGGCACTTCGCGCCGGGGCGCAATCTCGAAGCATCCGCGCGGTGCAGGGCAGAAGCCGGCGTCGCAGCCGGGCGGGCCGCACAATCCCCCCCGTAACAGGGGCCGCCGGAGAATGGGGCGGCGCGGCGGCCGTTAGCCCCGATCTCCGACAAGCTCCTAGGCAAGAATGTCCTGGGCCTGCTCCCGGCGAAGCAGCTCATAGACGAAATCTTCCAGCTCCGGCCCGAGCGCATCGCGGGAGGAAATCATCCCGATGGGCCGGCCATCCTCCACCACCGGCACGTGCCGAAAGCCGCCTTCATACATGATATCCAGCGCATCCGAGAACGGCCTGTCCGGATGAATCGTCCGGGGGTTGCGGGTCATGACCTCGGCGAGCTGGGTGGTTTTCGCGTCACGGCCCTCCGCGACGATGCGGAACAGCGCGTCACGCTCGGTGAAAACCCCGGCCAGCCTGCCCCCTTTCACCACCATCACCGCTCCGACTTCCTTTTGTCTCATCAGGCGTGCGGCCTCGCTGACGGTCGCGTTTTCGGGGGACGTGACGGGTTCCTGCTGCTCGATGATCATTCTGATCGAACGGTGTGACATGGCAAGCCTCCGGTCGCAGAATATCGTACAGGGATGCGGGCGGCAGGTCCCGGCCTCGCATTGCACCCCCCGCTGGGGTTGCCGGCGGGCCCCGGATTCGAATCGGGGCCAGCCCCCGCGACTTGCGAAACATGCTACGCCTGCCGCGGGGTGCGGTCAAAACGTCCATGCCGGCTTGTCACCGGTTCGCGAGGACGCCATGGGCCGACTTCGCCGATTTCTTATAAGATGGCCGTTTTCCGAAGAGGAGGGAAGTCCATGAAAAAGAAACAATTCCGTCTCAGTCTTGCCGTGCCGGCGATCCTCGCCGCAATAGGGGGAGGAGCGGCGCCGCACGCTGCGGCGCAGGGGTATCCGTCGAGGAATGTCACGATCGTCGTGCCGTACTCGGCCGGCGGCTCGACCGACCTCATGGCGCGCGCCATTGGCAGGAAGCTCTCGGAAGCCTGGGGCCGGAACGTCGTCGTCGAGAACCGCCCCGGCGCAAGCGGCATGATCGGGGCGGAGCTGGTGACGAAAGCCGCGCCCGACGGCTACACCCTCCTCTCCACTACCTCTTCGTACCCGGCCACCGCTTCGGTGCGGGCGAAGCTTCCCTTCGATCCGGCGAAGTCTTTTGTCCCGGTCGCGAGGTTCGCCAAGGCGCCGATGGTGCTCGCGGTGCACCCGTCGCTGCCGGTGAAAACCGTGAAGGAGCTTGTCGCGCTCGCGAAGAAGAACCCGGGAAAGCTCAACTACTCCTCCTCCGGGGCGGGCGGCAACAATCACTTTTCCGGGGCGCTGTTCGCTGCCGCCGCCGGCATCAAGCTCACGCACGTCCCGTACAAGGGCATCGCCCCGGCGGTCACCGCCCTTGCCTCCGGAGAAGTGGAAATGGTGATTGCGAGTGCGGCGGCGGTCATGCCGATGGTCAAGGCCGGAAAGGTACGCCTCATCGCCGCCAGCAGCGCGAAACCCTCGCCGCTCCTGCCCGGACTGCCGGCCATCGCCGAATCCGGCGTGCCGGGATACAGCTACGAGCTGTGGTGGGGACTGTTCGCGCCGGCGGGGACGCCGGGCGACGTGGTGAGCGCGATCAATGCCACGGTCAACAAGGTGCTCGCCGGCGCCGACATGAAGCAGTTCCTGGAGCGCGAGGGCGCCGAGCCGGCGCCGCTCACCGCGGCGCAGCTCGCCGACCTGCTTCCGCGCGAGATGGAACGCTACAGGAAGGCGGCGCAGGTGGCGGGAATCCAGCCGCAGTGACGACGGGTTCCGCGTCCCGCATGAGCGAGCCCATCCAGATCCGCATGGGAGGCTACGGCCCCCCGACGACGACGTGCAGCCGCGGGCTCAAGGCCATGGGCGAGCGCCTCGAGCGCGACTTCGGCAGGGCCGTCGACGTCAAGTACATCTGGAACGTCATGGACCTCGGCTACAAGGGGTCCGACCTGCTGTGGATGGCCGAGCACGGCATTCTTACGCTCTCCTATCAGTCCACCAGCTATCTCGCCGACCGGGTGCCGGAGCTGGAGCTCGCCGATCTGCCCTTCCTGTTCGACGGGCTCGAGGATGCCCGCGCCGCGATGGACGGCCGCTTCGGGGCGTGGCTCACCCGCCGCATCGAGGAGCGCATCCCCGGCTATCGCATCCTCGGCTACTTCGAGAACGGCTACCGGCATCTCTCGAACCGGCTGCGCCCGGTGCGCGCGCCCGCCGACCTGAAAGGCATGAAGATCCGCCTCATGCCCGGCAAAGTCCACGCCCGCAGCTTCGAGCTGCAGGGCGCGATCCCGTGCTCGATGGACATCAAGGAGGGGCTGGAGGCGATCATGGCCGGAAGAGTGGACGCGCAGGAGAACCCGTTCGCCAACACCGTGGACTACGGCGCTCACAAGGCCCATCGCTACCATACCGTGACCGGGCACTGCTATCTCTCGCGCGGCATCTACATGAACCGCGCCCAGTACGAGAGCTGGCCCGGGGAATTCCGGGAGGGCATCCGCAATGCCGCGCGCGAGGTGATCGCCGTGCAGCGCGCTCTCGCCGTCGAGGAGGAGGCGCTCGCGCGCCGGGCGATCGAGGCCGCCGGCGGCGAGGTGCTCGAGCTCACGCCGGCGGAGCGCGCGGCGTTCGCCCGCGCCGTCAAGCCGCTGCACGACGAAGCGCGCAAGCGCTTCGGCGACGAGGTCTTCGCCCTGCTCGGCAAATGACGCGTGACGGCTGACGCGCCACGGATCGGGTAGGAGGCGCGGTCACCCGCGCCGTCCTCCCACACCACCGTAGTGCGGTTCCGCATCCGGCGGTTCATCTACTTAGAGTCGTGGTGAGCCCGCTCCTTCTCGTCGAGCTTCTCGTGCATCTCATCGTGAATCTCGTCGATCTGGAACAGGCTGATGTCGTCCGGGCCGGCGCCGGCCGCGCGGAACGGCGTGTCGAGCACGTGCAGCAGCCGCAACATGTAAACGAAGATGAAGGAGATGAACGCAAGCACCACTATGCCGGTGCTGAGGGGCTCGATCTCGGTGAACAGCAGCAGCCCGATCAGCAATACCAGGATCGCCTCGATCAGCGCGTAGGCCGACGGCAGGAACGAGATGCGCTGAATGTACGCCACGCGCATGAGGTTCCTGACGATCACCGCCTGCTCCTGCTTGAGCCGCGCGATGTAGTTCGGCGGCACTCCCAGACGCTCCATCTCCACGAACGAGTCCGTCAGGCGCTCGACCGTCTCGATCGTGTGCTGGGTGCCGTGGACGAGGTCGTCGCGGAAGGTGTGCGGGAGGTGCGCGAGGACGTCCGCCAGGCGTTCGAGCCGGAACTCCGGATGGAAGGCCTTCACGTACGCCCCCTCCCGGTAGATGCTCTTCATCGCCGAGGCCGTCTCGGTCGGGACCTTCTCGCTCTCCTTGTAGTCGCTCATCGTCCCGGCGAGCATGAGACTGATGATGAAGATGGCGCCCGCCACGACGCTCGTGTGCAGAGGGCTGGTGGCGATGAACTCCCAGCCCGCCAGAGCGATCACCAGCTTCAGGCTCACGATCGCCGCGACAACAAGCGTCGTCCTGATCAGGAGCCCGTGCCTGCGAACCGAAGGCAGGCGGCTCAGGGGCGTCACGCGGTGTTCACTCACCGGTCGCCTGAGCTTTCATGGCAGAAGCAAGGCCATCCGCTGCGACAACCCGCGGCGTATCGTGCACCGCCCACAGCACGGTCGCTTTGCGCGTGCCGGCCGCTGCGACACGGGTGAACGCGGCCTCGAGTTCGGCGGGAAGTCTCTCGTCGGCCCGGGTGACAACGTAGTCAACTTGACGATCCCGCACCAGCCGTTGAAGCGTCGTGATATCTCGCGCCTCCACGGCACGCCCCGCGCTGTAGAACTGGCCCGAGAACGGTCGCGCGGGAAAGTAGGCCACGCGCAGGGGTCCCGCAGCCGGATTGACCGTGGACAACAGCGCGCTTTGCGACAAATCCGGCGACAAGTCGTACTTCGCATACGGAAGCGCTGCCACGAATAGCGCCGGAATGGCCGCCGCCGCAAACAGCCAGGGCGAAGCCGCGGCGCTGGCGGGCGCGGCGGGCGGTCTGTCCAGCCACAGATCAGCCACCAGCAAGGACAACGCCGGCACGCCGGGCAGAACGTAGGTCGCCAGCACGCTGCCGGCGAACGTAAACAGCAGCGCCGGTGTCAACATCCACAGGAGCAGATAGAGCCGCCACTCCTGATCGCGTGCTGATTGCTGCAACCGGTCGCGGAAATTGCACCACGGGATCCAGGCGCGCCCGCTGCGAGCGGCGCGCCAAAGCAGCCAGGGCGTCCAGGGAAGCGCGGATCCCAGAAACAGGAGCCAGATGTAACCCACCGGGCGCGCGTGAACTTTGCCGTAGAGATCACCTCCCCAGCCGCTGTTCACGAAGCGTTCGAAGTTTTCGCCTGCGAGAAAGTAGCGGAGGAAGCCCGGCGTCTTCATCTCCGCCATCACATACCACGGCAGCGCGACCGCGAGCATCAGCAGCGTGCCGCCGATCCATGGAAACGGGCCCCAATGCTCCCGCCAGCGCCGCGTGATCAGGCTCAACAGGAAAAGCGGCGCGCCGACGAGCGCCAATGCCACGGGCCCTTTCGCCAGCAGGCCCACACCGAGTGCCGCGAAAAACGCGTAGCGCCATGCCGCCGCAGCGCGCCTCGACGAACGGGTGCCGCGCCAGAACGCCACCATGGCCAGCGTGGCGGCGAAGGCGAGCGCAGTATCCGTGAGCACGGCGCCGCTGGTTACGAAGAACAGCGCGGTGGAGGCCAACACCAGGCAGGCTGCCAGCGCGGCGTCGAAGCCGCGCTGCCGCCGCATGAGTCCGAACACCAGGCCCAGCATGGCGAGACCCAGGATGAAGCTCGGCAGGCGTGCCGCAAACCCGCCCGCACCCAGCACTTTCATCGAAACGGCCGACAGCCAGAAGGCCAGCGGCGGCTTGCCCCAGAACGGCACATTCCAGTCAAACCACGGCGTGATCCAGTCCCCCAGCTCGGCCATCTTGCGCGCGATCTCCGCGTAGCGGGCCTCGGTCGTGTCCAGGAGCGGATAGGCGCCGAGGGTGAGGAGCCGGAAACCGATGGCGAGCAGCAGCAGCCCGAACGCCCAGCGGCGCTCATGAACGGTCAGCGCGAACCTGGTCACGCCAATTTTTCCTCGGCGAGGCTCCGCCGATCGCGGGCCGGCTGCACGCTCTGCACGAGGTACAGCGGGCGCTGCTTGGATTCGGCGAACAGCCGGCCGAGATATTCGCCTTGTATGCCGATGGCCAGCAGTTGCGCGCCGCCGAGGAACAGGATTACGGTCATCATCGAGGGGTAGCCCGCGACAGGGTCGCCGAACATGAGCGTCTTGACGATGATCCAGGCCCCGAAGCTCAGTGCCGCCGCCGCCGTCAGCAGGCCGGCATAGATCGCGAATCGCAGCGGCGCCCACGTGAACGAAGTGATCCCGTCCAGCGCCAGCCCCAGCAGCCGGGCATAGGACCACCGGCTGCGCCCGGCCGCCCGCACGTCGCGTGCAAACTGAAGCTCCTTTTGTGGGAATCCGATCCAGGCGAACAGCCCCTTCATATAGCGGTTGCGCTCGGGAAGCTGGCGAAGGGCGTCCACCGCGCGGCGGCTCAACAGTCGGAAATCGCCCGTGTCCAAGGGTATCGGCACATCGGAGACCCGGTTCAGCAGCCGGTAGAAGGCACCGGCGCTCGCGCGCTTAAGAAGCGTTTCTCCGGCGCGCGCTGCCCGCCGCATGGTCACGACGTCATGGCCCTCGCGCCAGGCTTCCACCATTGCCACGATCAGTTCGGGCGGATCCTGCAGGTCCGCGTCGATGACTACCACTGCGTCGCCGGAAGCGTGGTCGAGTCCGGCGGTCAGCGCCGCCTCCTTGCCGAAATTCCGGGACAGCGTGATGACAGCTACCCGGGGATCGCCCACGCGAAGTCTTCTCAGGACGGCGGCCGAGCCGTCGCAGCTGCCGTCGTCAACGTAGACGACTTCGCTCGATAGCGGGAGACCGTCGAGCACTTGTTGCAGCCGGGCGTGGAAGGCGGGCAGTACGGCGGACTCGTTGTACACCGGCACAACCACGCTGAGCCGGTCGAGCGCGTGCCCGCCGCGTCGGGAGGGCGGCGACTTCATCGGCGCATTCATGCGAAAGTCCAATTGCGGTTGAGCAGGAAGCCGCCGAGGAGCACGGCGGCGGTGGCCGCAAGCTGCGCGGCGAGCGGCGGCAGTCCCCCGGCGTAGAGAGCACCGACGGTGGCCGCGTTGATCGCCAGGCTCAGTGCCGCCACCAGCGCGAAGCGGGGCGCCGCTTCCCGGTGCCGGCGCAGGCTGCGAAAGCTGAAGCGGTAATTGAGCAGGTAGTTTGTTGCCGCGCCGAGGGCGGCCCCGGCCGTGGAGGCCCACACGGCCGTGCCCGTGGAGGGCGCGCTTGAAGAGGTCCCCGTGACAAGAAGAAAAACCGTGTAGTGCAGCGCGGTGCCGACGGCTCCGGCACAGGCGTACGAGGCGAAATCCCGGAGCGCCGGGCCGGACGCGGTTTTCAGGACGTACACCATTCTCCCCACGCCGGGGATGATGTGGAATCGCGCGTTGGTGCCGCGTGGGAATTTCGTTGTTTTTTCGTTAGGGCGCGGGCGGGAATACCACGTCGAAGCGGGTCCCGGCGCCGGGCATGCTGGTCGCGTGGATCTGCCAGCCCAGTCGATCGCAGATACGCTTGACGAGATAGAGGCCAAGGCCCATCCCGCGGCTCTGCGGGCCGCGGTAGCGATAGTCGAAAACGTGCGCCAGCTCCGCAGGGGCGATTCCCTTGCCGGTGTCCTGCACGGTGAGCCGGCCGGTCTCGAGCCGGACGTCGATGCGGCCGCGCCCCGCGTGCTGGACAGCGTTGTCGATCAAGTTGCCCACCACGACATTGGCCATCACTGCGGATGCACCGACGGCCTGGGGCGCGACGATCTCGCAATGCAGCTCCAGCGCGCCCTTCGCGGCCGCTTCGCGGTGCGTGTCCACCGCCGCACGCAGGACTTCATCCAGCGCGCAGGTCGCGGCTCTGGTGCAGTCGTCCTCGCGCGCCAGGAACAGCAGCGCTTCGATCAGGCCGTTCATCTGCAGGGCGGCGCGATGAATGCGCTCCAGGCGCTCGCGGCCGCGCCCGGTGAGGTCCGGCTCCTCCAGCAACAATTGCACCCCGCTCTGAACGACGGCCAGCGGGGTTCGCAGCTCGTGGCTGGCGACATCGGTGAAGGTCTGCTCCCGAGCCACGAATTCGTCGAGTCGCTGCAGGTAGCGGTCGAAAGCCGCGGCGATCAGGCCGATGTCGCGGTCGTCGAACTTCGCGCGGAGACTCAGGCCGCGGTCCGACGGGTCGAGCGAGGTGACGAGATCGGCGAGCCTCGAAACCGGCCTCGTCACCAGCCGCGACAGGGCCAGCCCTAGGGCCGCAGCGGCGATGAAAGCGGCCAGGACGAAGGCCAGGGCCAGCGTTCCCAGGCGCGCTTCCAGCGCATCCACATTGCTGATGTCGAGTACGAGATACAGGCGCGCATCACCTACGTCGCGGCGACTGGCAATGTAATCAACGTTGTCGATCCGGATCTCACGCGCAGTGCCCGGCGCGATGCGCTCCACCGCCGGTGGTATCTGCGACGGTTGCCCCGGACGCAGAACGTAGCCGTCCACCCCGGCGGAATGCGGCGGGTCAATATTGGGATTGCGCCGAAAAGCCTCAACGAACTCGCTCAGTTCCCGTTGAATGACTCGATCTTGCAATTCCGACTCCAGCACCTCGATGACTTGGGCAACCACGAGCCCAAAGCCGCCCGCCAGCACCGCGGCAAATAGCAGCAGGGCGACCACGAATCGCGCGCGCAGACTGAGTCTAGAGCGCATCGTCCGGCGCAAGCCGATAGCCGACGCCGTGCACGGTGTGCAGCAGCGTGGGCTCGAAACCGTGGTCCAGGGCGTGCCGCAAGGCGTGAATGTGCCCGCGCAGAGCGGCGTCGGAATCGGGCGGGTCCTCGCCCCAAATGGCGCGTTCCGCATCTTGCCGCGACAGCACTCCCGGGGAAACGCGCATGAGCTTCTCGAGCAGCCGGAGTCCCGCGGGCGTCAGGTTCACGCGCTGCCTCCCGCGTCGCACGATCAAAGTCCGGACATCGAAACTGAGGTCTGCTACCTGCAGGACTTCCGCGCTGCTGCCGGCCCGCCGCGCCAGCGCCTTCAGCCGGGCGTGCAGCTCGGCAAGCGAGAACGGCTTGACCAGATAATCGTCGGCGCCGAACTCGAAGCCGGTGAGCTTGTCACGCTCGGTATCCTTCGCGGTCAGCATCAGGACCGGGACCGTGCTGCGCGCGTCCTCCCGCAGCCTCTTGCACAGCGTCAGCCCGTCGATGCCCGGCAGTGCGAGATCGAGCACCAGGACATCGTAGCGATGGGTGGCCGCGAGATGCAGGCCGGTCAGGCCATCCTCGGCGTAGTCCACGACGCAGCCGCGCGATTCCAGGAACTCCCCGACGTTGGCGGCGAGGTCCCGGTTATCCTCGATGAGCAGTATGTGCATAGACGAGCTGAGGCCAGGTGGCCGCGAGTGTAGCATTAGCATTCCGGTATCCGTTCCGGCCGCTCCGGTCGGTCGCAGGATCGGGTGGGAGGCGGGTTACCCCCGCCGTCCTCCCACACCACCGGACATGCGGTTCCGCATCCGGCGGTTCAGGTAACGCGCTGGAGGCGCTGCACGGTATCGAGCAGCGACACCAGTGGATTCAGTATCCCGCTGACTTGAGCCAGGCTATGGCCGCGCGCCCCACGCAGCAGGTCCCGCACACGCTGCTCAAGACGCTTGATGCTCGGTAGGGCGATGCGCAGCTTCGGCTTCGGGTCCCGCGAGATGCTGTATCCCAGAAACTTCCGCCGCCACGGCGTAGCCGCTGATATACGTGGCGGCGCTCACCGCCAGCGCAGGTAGCCGTGATAGCCCGCGAGCAGCCCGACCGAGAGCAACAGTGCTCCGATATCCAATATGATGATGCCCATCAGCGGCGATCCCGCGACCGTATCGGCAGCACAGGAATCGGGGCGCTACAACACCTCGAACGCGAGCAGGATGGCGGCAATGACCATCAGGACGAGGCCGACCACGAACACCGTGTCCGCCCATGACTCCAACCTATCAGACTGCCGCGCAAGTCGCCAGAAGCGCCGCATCGCGACGAATGAAAAAACCGCGCTTGCCAGAAACAACATGCTGTCGAGCGCCAGCAGCTTCTCGATCAGCGCGCCGGCGAGGTCCGGTTTGCTCAATTTGACGATGCCGATCGCGGTCAGGGACGCCCCGACCATCGTTGCCGATGTCGGCAGGATGTGAGTGGAAAGGCCGGCGCGGGATGGGCGCGGGGTTCGCGCGGTCCCGAACCGGCCGACATGCGGCGCGCCGGGTTCCGTCGCTTCCGGCGCGCGTGAATGACGGCTCAAGCCCGCCACTCGAAGTCCGTGCCTATACCGCCCGAGAGGTAGGTCACACTGCCTTGCGTCTTCTCCGCCGGAAGCGGGATGCTCCAAGCCGGGATGCTGGTCAGGCCCGCGGCGACCAGCGCCGCAGCGATTGCCGTTTTCGTCGATTTCATCGCAATTCTCCTTTCAGCAAATGACTCGGAAGTCGGTAGCGGCACGACATCCATGCGCCGTGCCACCCTTGTCAACGCCATCGCGTCAGCCAAGATCGACCGGGATGAAGATCTTCGCGTCATCGCGCTGCACCAGCAGGGCCACGCGCTTGCCCGACTTCTCAACCAGGCTGCGCAGTTCGCTGGCGCTTTTCACGGGGCTGCTGTTGAGCGCGAGAATGATATCGCCGGGGCGCACTCCGGCGCTGGCGGCGGGACCGCTCGCCTCCTCGACGATCAGCCCGCCGTTGACGCCGGCTTCCTTCTGCTCATCGGGTGTCAGGGCCCGGACGGCGACGCCCAGCCTGCCGCGGTCCTCTTCCACCGCCTTGCTGGAGGCGACGCGGGGTGCCTTCATTTCGCCCACCGTCACCGTCAGCTCACGCGGCGCGCCCTGGCGCCACACCTCGACCTTGGCGGTGGAGCCGGGCTTGAGATCGGCAATATAGCCTGACAGGTCCATCGAGCCGCCGATGTCCTTGCCGTCGATCTTGAGGATCACGTCTCCGGGCTGCACACCCGCCTTGGCGGCGGGGCTGCCCTTCTCCACGGAACTCACCAGCGCGCCCGCCGGTTTCTTCAGCCCGAACGACTCGGCGAGGGACTGGTTCACTTCCTGTATGGCCACGCCGATACGGCCGCGGGTCACCTTGCCGTATTGCACCAGCTGATCCTTCACTTTGACGGCCACGTTGATCGGGATCGCGAACGACAATCCCTGGTAGCCGCCGGTGCGGCTGTAGATTTGCGAGTTGATGCCGACCACTTCGCCCTTCAGGTTGAACAGCGGCCCGCCGGAGTTGCCCGGGTTGATGGCGACGTCGGTCTGGATGAACGGCACGTAGTTTTCCTGGGGCAGCGCGCGCCCCTTGGCGCTGACGATGCCGGCCGTGACGCTCGAATCGAAGCCGAACGGCGAACCGATCGCGATCACCCATTCGCCGACCTTCAGCTTGCTCGGGTCGCCGATCTTGACGGCGGGCAGGCCGACCGCCTGGATGCGGATCAGCGCCACATCGGTGCGCGAATCGGCGCCCAGCACCTTGGCCTTGAATTCGCGCTTGTCGGTCAGGCGCACCAGCACTTCGTCCGCCCCCTGCACCACGTGCGCGTTGGTGAGGATGAGGCCGTCGGAGCTGATGATGAAGCCGGAGCCGAGCGACTGGTTCTTGAACTCGCGCGGCGGCGTGTTCGGCATGCCGCGCGGCATGAAGCGCCGGAACAGGTCGAACGCCGGATCGTCCTCGTCGAACGGGAACTGCGGCATCATCCGGTTCTGTTTGACGATCTGCGTGGTGCTGATGTTGACGACGGCCGGCCCCTGCTTTTCGACCAGATCGGTGAAGTCCGGCAACTGCGCCGCGGCGAAGAACGGGAAGGCGATCAGCAAAAAAGAAACAAAGAGTCGCTTGAGCATGCTCATGCTTCCTTTCCTTCAGAGAACAAGTCAGTGCTTGAGCGTCAGACGCAGCCAGGAGCCGGACTTTCTCGCCGTCCACGCGTTCCAGGAGCGCAGCACTGCAAGTCCGCCCACCAGCCCGACGGCCGCTCCGGCCACGGCGGGCAAGCCGTCGCCGAGCCACGCCATGGCCGCCGCCGCGCCGCCGATGACGAACACCAGCGGCATCAGGTAGGACAGGACGGCGGCCTTCATGACTGCGCCTTCCGGCACGGAGAGGGTCACGCGATCGCCGGCCCGGGCTCCCACGGTATTGCGCACGGCATAGCGGCGCGGTGCCGCCTGTGCCTTGCCGCAGCCCCCCTTTTCGCCGCACTTGCCGCAGGCCGAGGGCAGCGCCTCGACTTCGACGATGGCGAACTCCCCGGCGACGCTCCTGACGAGCGCCTCGCTCTCGTTGCCTCCGGCCGGGCTACAGCCCTTAACCTTCGCTTCGCTCAGGTAAGCCTGCGCCGCAACCTTCGTTGTCATTTCTTCTTCATCTCCATGCCCTCCGCGACGGCCTTGAGGCTCGCAGGCGGCAGATCTCCCATGACGACCAGCAGGTAGCCGTCGGCAATCCGTTTATAGATGTTCACCGTGCCCATCACGAACTGGCCGGTCTCGGGCTTTTCGCTTCCCGACAGCGGTTCGATGAACACCGAGAAGACGGCCAGGCCGTCGGAAAAGACGATGTGCGTCATGTCCGGCAAGCCGGCGTGCATCTGGCGCCGCATGCCGATGACCTTGCGGAAGCCGGGCAGCGCCGTCCTGAACAGCCAGGCATCGTCGTCGCCGCGCCTGGTATGGACGTTGACGACTTTCCATTCGCCGCCCGTCATCTTGGGCGGCTGCCTCAGCGCCTGCCGGTCCACCGGACCGCCGATGCGCAGCTCGGTGAAGGCGAACGTCTCGATCGGATCGCCGTGCTCGTCGATCACGCCGGCCTTGAGCGGCATGCCGGTGCGCGTGTCGATCCAGAACTGATGGCCGTAGCGCAGGCGATCCTTCGGCTCGATGACGATGGACTGGCTGTCGAAGCCCGCCACGCGGCCCGTCGCGCCCTTGCGTATCGTGTAGTACTCGGCGAGGTCGGCGAGGCTTGCCGGAAGCAGCGCGGGAAACGTCTGCCGGCCGGCGGTGCGCTGCTCGACCACCAGGAGGTGCGTCTCGGGGAGATAGCACTTGACTTCGTCGTTGATGCGCAGCACCTGGCGCGGGCTGCCGTCGAGGACCTCGATCCGCTCGAGTTCGTTGCCGTGCTCGACGAGGTGCGTGATGCGCGAGGTTTCGGTGCGCGTCCCGCTCTGGTAGATGAAGACGCCCGTGTAGGTCAGCTTCCGGGGCGCCTCGGCGACGCGGTAAAGCCAGTCGAGCGCATCGGCCGGCGCCTGGGCCGAGGCAGGCAATGCCAAACATGCACCGACCAGCGCGGCAGCCAGCCGCGCCTTCATTTGCTGGTCGCCATCCCGAACGCCGCAACAGTCCGAATGTGTTCAGCCCCGCCGCGGAACTGCAGCAGGCTGGACTGGGCCTCATGCGCGATGAGGTACTCCTGCATGTCGTCGGATGCCTGGCGCACCAGCGGCGCCGCGGACGCGCCGTCGCGGACCGCGACGATCGCCTCGTCCTTCTTGGATATTGCCGCGACCTGCGCCGGCTTCTGCGCGATCGCAACCGTTTCGGGTTCGACCGCCTGCCGGGTCCCCAGGGCCAGCCAGCTGACGACGGCGACGCCCGCCGCCGTGGCCGCCAGCGCCAGCAGGTTGCGATGCCAGAGTTCGCGCCGCGGCGATGCTTTCGGCGCCAATACGGTGGGTTCGTGCTCGAGCGCGGCCATCACGCGCCCCGTCAGTTCGGTGCCGAGATCCCGCTCGCCTTTGAGCGTGTCGCCGATCAGTTGGTACTCCAGCCAGCGATCTCGCAATTCCGGGTCCCGCCGCAGCGCTGCGAACAGGTCCTGCGCCTCATGCCCGGACAGTTCGCCGTCCATGAGCCCCGAAAGCTTCGTCTTCATGATCTCACCACCCGATGACACCTTCTACCATCTCCGGTCCGGCCCGGTGTCGAGCAACGGGCGGAGTTTATCCGCAATCGCATCGCGCGCGCGAAAGATCCGCGATCTCACGGTGCCGATCGGGCAATCCATCACCTGCGCAATCTCTTCGTACGACAGGCCTTCGATCTCGCGCAAGGTGATCGCCGTGCGCAAATCGTCCGGCAGCTTCTCCATCGCGGCGTTGACCGTGTCGGCGATCTGCTTCGACATCAGCAGATGCTCCGGCGTGTCGGCGTCGCGCAGCAGGTCGCCTTCGGCATAAGACTCCGCCTCCTCGCTGTCGACCTCGGTGGAGGTCGGCGCGCGGCGGCCGTTGGCGACCAGCCAGTTC
>DAIDBG010000086.1 GCA_027310225.1 bacterium
CCCCAGCACCACGCCGTCGCGCTTGACGCCCTATGGACGCAGATATAACCAATCCAATCAGCGCCGGGGGAGAAGTTTCAACGCCTCGGCCGCGGTGACGATGGGAATGCCCAGAAACTCCTTCAGGGCGAGCAAATCATCGTCACCCGAGATGATCAGGTCGGCCTGTGCCGCCAGGGCGCAGGCGAGTACGTAATCGTCATCGGGGTCCTTTGAAACGCGGTCGATCGTCGCTGGTGTAACGCTACGAGCCAATAGTGCATAGCGCGCGACCAGTTGCGCGACGCTCAGCCCGGAAGCCGCGACACGCCGCGAAAGCTTCTGGCGCGGCAGCACATCTTCCAGTTCGAGCAAAAGCGTCTGACTTGTGAATAGCTCAATGCGTCCTTCCAGCCCTGCGTTGATGAGCTGAGAAGGAGCGCTACCCCACAGCAGTCCGGAAACGACGGTATTGGTATCAAGCACCAGCCGCACGCGCTTCGCGGGCGCGCCGTTCCGCGCGCGCAGCCCTGATTTCCTTCTGGATTTCTTCCGGCGTCATGATCTGCCCTTCGACCGCCGCCATCCGATCCATTGCCTGCTTCAGTTCTCCGAGCGCGCGCCGACGAATGGCTTCGCGCACCATCCGTTCGATTGCTTCGGGGGTAAGCAACCCCGCTTCCTTCGCTTCCTTGACGAGGGAGTCGGGTAGCTTGATTTCCACAGTAATCATGGCAGCTCCAAACAAGGACGTTGCATGGATCATAGCGCAGGGCGAACAGTAGCGCCAACCACCGCGCTTGCCGTTCGGCATCAGGCCTTCGGGGAATCGGGCAGGACCGCGCCGCCTACCAGGTCGAGCGCGCGCCCACGAAGAGCGCCGCGTTCGACTGGCCGTTCCTCAGATCAGCGCTCACGTCGGCGAAGAGCGCGAGGTTGCGGCGCACTTCGCCCGACGCTCCCAGCCCCAGCACCACGCCGTCGCGCTTGACCCCCGGTGCGCCTGGAAAGCGCCCGTGTATGGGCGATCAGCTTCCTGATTCACGCGCGTCCTGTTTTTCCAAGAAGGTAGAAGCCCGCGATGGAAACCAGGATCAGCGCCACGCCGAATACCTGCGCCGCGGGAATGCCCCAGGCGAACATCGCGGGATTGCCGCGGAAAAATTCGACCGCGAGGCGCACGGCTCCGTAGCCGGCGAGGTAGGTGAGGAGCACAAAGCCGTCGGTCTTGAATTTCTTCCTCGTCCCCCAGACGAGAAAGAACACCAGGAAGTAGAGCGCCATCTCGTAGATCTCCACCGGCTGCAGCGGCACGCCGAGCGGCGCGACCGCGCGCGGATCGGTGTAGGTGATCGCCCACGGCAGGTCGGTCGGCTTGCCGTAGCTGTCCCCGGTCGAGAGGCACGCGAAAATTCCCACCGCCTGACCCAGGATCACGCCGGGAGCCAGGGTGTCGGCGAAGCGCCAGAACGCGAGCTTGTTTCTGCGCACGAACCAGATCGCCACCAGAGATCCTCCTGCGAGCGCGCCGAGGATGCCGATGCCCCCGTGCCAGACCGCCACGATCTCCCAGGGGTTCCGCAGGAAATAAGCCGGGTTGGAGAACACGATGTAATAGAGCCTCGCCCCGATGATCCCGCCCAGAAGAGCGTAGAAGGCAAAATCCTGGATGAGAGCGGGATCAAGCCCCTTTCTTCTCGCTTCCTTCGTGCTCAGCCAGAGGGCGAGCAGAAAGGACAGGGCGACGATGACCCCGTAAGTGCGAAGCTCGAACGTTCCCAGCCGGGCGAGAATTGGATACATGCAATCGTCCTCTCGCTACCCGCAGGTTGTCATTCGAATATGTCGTGATGTCCGCAGGGACACTTTGCTATGACATTCGGGTTGTTGATCTTGAATCCGGTCTGCGCGAGCGTTTCGATGTAGTCGAGTTCGGCCCCTTTGAGGTATCGCGCGCTGGCGGGATCCACACACATCTTGATTCCGTCATGCTCTGAAAGCTCATCATCCGCGGCCGGAGAATCCTCAAACTCGATGCTGTACGTGTAACCCCTGCCGCCCATGCAGCGGGTCCGCACTGCCGCGACTCTCAAACTCACTATTTGCCGGTTCTCTCCGGCGGCAATATCCCTGAGTTTGGCGGCAGCCTTGCCGGTAATCGTCACCAGTCTTTCATTCCCGTTCATGAATTTCGCCTTCTCGCATGGTTTGCGTCCTGAAGAAGCTGAACATCAAAACGCCGGCACCGGGATGTTTCCCCAGGCGTTACGCCGTGGGACCTCCATCGCCATGGCCACTTCCGTTCCTTTGAGATCCGCGATGAAAAGAGGGTAGCGCAGGACATCCGCATCCAGCGCACGCCGGGATGAAACGTACGCTCCATTTCCGGTCAGCGCTTCCGTGAAGATGATCCTCTTTTCACTCGAGGCCGCTCCATCGCGCAGTTGACGCAAGGGCTTGAGCGCGTACATTTCTCCGAGGTGCTTCAGCACCCCTTCCTCCTCGCCTTTGCCGTGGTGCGCCTCGTGCTCGCCGAGGTCAACAATGAGGTGCGCCATCATGTAGTCCTGAGGGGCAATATAGGCCACCAGCGCATGGCCCGGCCGATTGTGGTACTTCGCCGCAAGCTCCTTCACTGGCGCGCTCTCCAACGAGGCGCGCAGTAGATCTTGTACACCGCTCCTGGGAAGGCCCGACATGGAGACCGCCACAACGCCGCTTTGCTCTGCCGTGGGAACCTGCGCCCTGGAATAGGAGCGCACGCCGAAGGCAAGGCCGACCCCTGCCGCCAGAACCAGCAGATAGGCGCTCGCCAGAGCCCAGCCCCTGCGCTTCGACCAGCCGGTCAGCCAGGCGAAGACTTTTCCTCCGGGCTCTCCCGGCAGGAACATGGAAATCTGCGACTTGTAATTGCGGTAAGCATCGCCGAATTTCCTCTCCATCCGCCCTTCCTCGTTGCGCGCGAGGAGGTAGTAAACAAACAGCATGCTCAGGTAAAGAACCAGAATGATGAAGCGCGGCCAGTAGAGCAGCAGGCCAAGGCCCGCAATGCCGAGGCCGAGATACTGGGGATGGCGGATCCAGGCGTAAAGCCCCCCGGAAACGACGCCTCGCTTGAGAAGCTTCGCGGAATAAACCTGATAAGCGCAGACAAAAAAGATGACGAGTCCCAGGGCGAAGAGGATCGGGCCCAGATAGGCCAGGGCCGTGAGGATGGGATTCCCCGTGTAGCTGATGTGGGGTAGAAAAAACGCCGTCAACCACGCCGTCAGCGGATTGGAATCCAGCCAATTCAGCACGGGGGCGTAGATGGAATAAAAATAGACCGTGAACGGCGTGATCATCACCACCACCTCGAGCGCGATCGCCAGATAAAACACGAAGGCCGCCCAAGGACCTACGATTTTCCATTCTCTCGTTTCCATGCTGACCTCCGATGTGGAGTCGGCTGCCTACGGGTTAGCCCCGATTATTCACAAACACCGGATGCTCCGACGATACGTGCGTGACGAAGTGTCTTGCGACCCTGCACGAGTATCCTGTTCATGAATAATCGGGGTTAGAGAGGGAGACTGCGCTCGTACAGCTCAAGGTTCATACGGTCCCAAGAATGGCAAGGCCCATGACCACGACGCCGCCGCCGAGCGCCAGCCGTACCCACTCCTTGTGGTGCAGGTTCCAATGCGCCAGGCGATTGAGCGCCGGGCGCGAGGAGGCGGCGATCAGGATGGCGAGCAACGGCAGGACGAAGACGGCGTTGTACAGCACGAGATAGGCATAGCCCTGGAGCGCCGTGGGCTGCAGCGCAAGCAGGCTCAGCACGCCGAGATAGACCGCGCCGCTGCACGGCACCGTGCACAGCCCGATCAGGAACCCGCCGAGGATCAACGCCGGGAACGTCGCCTTCTTCGCCATCTCGCGCGCAATCGCGCCGACCCGCGCCGGGGCCTGCAGGCGCCAGCCCAGTTCGGGCAGGAAATAGTCCTTCAGCATCCACAACCCGAACAGGATCGCCAGCAGCGCGCCGAACCGCGCCGGGACATGCTGCCGGGTGAAAAAGTCGAGCGACGCAAGCACGCCCACGCCCAGCGCCAGGTAGGTCAGGAAGACGGCGCCGATGTAAATGCCGCCCAGGCCCAGCATCCGCAGGCGTAGCCGGGCTACGTTGTGCTCGCCGACTTGCAGCGTGGTGGTCAGGGCCGTGATGAACAGCAGAAGCACCGTGAACGCGCACGGGTTGATGCCGTCCACGACGCCCGCAACGAGCACCGTCGCGAGCGTGATCTGCGGCAGATAGGCCTTCATCGCCTCCGCCGGCGCGTTCGGGTGCCACAGGCCGGTCAGCGCGACCGCGCCGAGGGCGAGCGTGCCCAGCAGGGACACGACCGCGATGGTGCGAACGTGGGAATTCAAGCGTCAGCTCACGACGAGCCGGCCCGACATGGTCGGGTTGGCGCGCCCGCCGCAGCAGAGGTCGCAGTAATAGGTGTAGGTGCCGGGCTTGCCGGGCGTGAAGGTCTTGTAGTTCGATCCTTCCGGCGGCGCGATAATGCTGACGCCAAGCTCATCCACCGCCCACTGGTGCTTGCCGCCGCCGTCGGTGTGCATCGAGTTGTCCAGGCTCGTCAGGCGCACGGTGACCGGCTCGCCGGCCTTGACGCGCAGCTCTTTCCGGCTGAACCCGCCCATGTCGGCGGCGATGTCTATCACGTTGCCGGCCATCGGCGGCAACTCGGGCCCCGCAAACGCGTCGAACAGCAGGTAGCCGGCTGTGCCGAGGACGAGCGCGCCAACGACGACGAAGGCGCCGGCGCGCAGCCGCCGCCGGCGCCGCTGAAGGTGCTGACGTTCTTCCCAGGTTCGTTTCTCCATGATAGGTTCTCCTTGATTCCGATGCATTGAGCAGTCCGCCGGAACTTCAGGTCCGGCAAGCTGCTAGTTTGGACGACCGCTTCCCGGCGAGTTTTGATCTATATCAACTCTCCAGCCGGCGCGTAGCGCAACATGCGTCAGCGGGGCCCGGCGGGTGACGGGGGTGGGCCCTGCCGGCAATTCCCGGCCTCGGTTGACAAGCCTGAAGCCGCGGGAGCCGACGTTGACGCCGTCGCCGTGAGGCATGGGGAATCGAACATGGAATGGCTGATTGATCCGGTAAGCGGCAACCCGGTGCGCACCGACCGCGCGCTCAACTCGGTATTCCACGGCCGGGCGTACTACCGGTGGTCGCTGCTGCTGAGGGCTCGCGGGTAATGCGATTCGCCCTCGCCGCGATCCTGCTCGGCGCGAGCTTCGCCGTGGCGCTGGGCTACGGCGCGATCCTGCCGCTGCTGCCGACGCTGCTCGAGCGCGTGGCGGCCGCGCCCGGCGCGAGCGGCCTGCACAGCGGCGG
>DAIDBG010000098.1 GCA_027310225.1 bacterium
TCATGCTCCCGCTCAGGAACGGGTTCGAGGTCTGCCAAGTGATGCGCGAAACGCCGGAGTTGAGCCGGCTGAAGATCGTCATGCTGACCGCCAAGGGCCGTGAGACCGAGGTCGCCAAGGGACTTGCGCTCGGGGCCGACGCCTATCTCACCAAGCCGTTCGCCACCCGCGAGCTGCTCGAGATCGTGAAGCGTCTGCTGGGGCACTAGATGAACCGGCGGCTGGCCGCGGTATGGGCCGCGTGTTTCGGACTGCTTCTCGCGGCGGCGGCCCCGCTGTTCCTGCTGGACGCGTCCTTCGGCGCTGGGGACCGCGAGACGTTTCGCGGCCTGCTGTCGGCGAGCCAGGGCATGCTGCTGCTGTGGGTCATCGTCGTGTTCGGCTGCGCCGGACTGCTGGCCGGCTGGCTCACCCGGACTTATTTCGCCACCGCGCGCGGTCTCGCCGAGTCCACCCGCCTCATCGCCGGCGGCAATCCCGGGCACCGGATCGACGCCGGCGGCCCGGCGGAGCTGCGCGAGCTGGCGGGCGCGATCAACCTCCTCGCCGCGCGGCACGAGGAGATGCTCAAGGACGTAGGCGCGCGCGTCGCCGAGGCACGGCTCGATCTCGACCGCGAGAAGAACCGACTCGCGGCGCTCATGTCGGAGCTGGCGCAGAGCGTGGTGGTGTGCAACGCCGAGGGGCGGATCCTGCTCTACAACGAGCGGGCGCGCCGGACGTTCGCGGGATCGGCGGACGAAGCCGGCGGCGTCGACTTCTCCCACATCGGGCTCGGTCGCTCGCTCTACGCCCTGCTCGGGCAGGACCTGGTGGCCCACGCGCTCGAGCAGCTGCGCTACCGCATCGCGCAGGGCGAGGCGGGCCCGGTGGTGGTGTTCACGGCCGCGCTCCAGTCCGGCAAGCTGGTGCGTGCGCAGCTCGCGCCCGTGGCGGGCGCGGACGGGGGCGCGACGCCGCCGCACGGCGACCTTGCCGGGTTCGTGCTGCTGCTGGAGGACATCGGCGAGGATGTGGCGCGGGCCGAGCGGCGCGATCGGCTGATGCAGCGCTTCACCGAGGGCGCGCGCGCCTCGCTCGCGAGCATGCGCGCCGCGGTCGAGAACCTGGTGAACTATCCGGAAATGGATTCCGCGCGCCGCCGGCAATTCATCGGCATCATCAGCCAGGAAGCCGCGCGTCTGACGGTGGACCTTGACCGCACCGCGCGCGACTACTCGGAATACGTGGCCGGCCAGTGGCTGCCGGAACAGATACGCGCCGCCGACCTGATCGAGGTGATCCGGCGCCGCATCGCGGGACGCGTCGCCCTCGCCACCCGCACCGGGGACATCGACACGTCCCTGTGGGTGAGCGTGGACAGCTTCACCCTGGTGCAGGCGGCTTGCTTCCTCGCGCGCCGGCTAAAGGAGGACTGCCAGGTGCGCGAGCTTTGCCTCGGCGCGGCGGCAGCGGGCCGCCATGCGCAGCTCAATATCACCTGGACCGGCGCGCGCCTCGCGTCGGAGACGGTCCATTCCTGGGAAAGCCGGGCATTGAATGCCGGCGGCGAATTGAGCCCCCTCACCCTGCGCGAGGTGCTGGACCGCCACCACGGCGAGGTCTGGTACGAAACCGACCGGGCCGCGGACCGATCCGCATTCCGGCTGCTCCTTCCGCTCGCCGAGCCCGGAAGGGTGGCGGCGGGCGCGCCCGCTCGCCAGAGCCGGCCCGAGTACTACGATTTCGACCTCTTCCACCAGCCGGGCCAGACGCGCGAGCTGGACGACCGGCCGCTCAGGGAGCTTGCCTACACCGCGTTCGACACCGAGACGACCGGACTCGACCCGTCCGCGGGCGACGAAATCATCGCCATCGGCGCGGTGCGCATCGTCAACGGGCGCCTGCTGCCCGGAGAGGCGTTCGAGCAACTGGTCGATCCTCGCCGCTCCTTGCCGGAGGCCTCGACGCGGATTCACGGCATCCGTCCCGAGGCGCTGCAGGGCCGGCCGCCCATCGAGCGGGTGCTGCCGGCTTTCCACAAGTTTTGCGAGGAAACCGTGCTGGTCGGCCACAACGCCGCCTTCGACATGCGCTTCCTGCAGCTCAAGGAAGGGATCGCCGGCGTGCGCTTCACCCAGCCCGTGCTGGACACGCTGTTGCTCTCCGCGTTGCTGCATGAGAATCTGGCCTCGCACCAGCTCGAGGCGATTGCCGGTCGCTTCGGAGTGAGCACGGCGGCGCGGCACACAGCCGTGGGCGACGCCGTCATGACCGGGGAGGTCTTCCTGAAAATGATTCCCCTGCTGTCCGAGCGGGGGATCGTGACGCTCAAGCAGGCGCGCGACGCTTGCGAGCGCACCTATTATGCGAGACTCCGTTACTGACTCGATCGATACGCCGCTCGCGCAGTTGCTGCGCAGGGCGCCGGTCGCCTGCCCTCCCGAGGAGAAAGTGGCGCACGCGCTGCGCAGAATGCGGGAGCTCGCCATCGGCTCGATGATCGTGATCAACCCGGACCGCGTCCCGATCGGCATTCTCACATTGCGCGACGTGGCGGACCGGGTGGTGCTGGAGACGGGCGCGCTGGACGCCCCGATCGCGCGCGTGATGACGCCGCGGCCCGTCACGATGCCGCTGGAAACCACCGCCTATGGGGCGGCGCTCGCCATGATCCGTCACGGCGTGCGTCACATCGTGCTGGTCGAGGACGGACGGCTCGCCGGCGTCGTCTCGGAGCGCGATCTGTTCGGCCTGCAAAGCACCGGCATCCGGCACCTGTCCGCGGCCATCCGCGGGGCCGAGGACCTGCCGGCCATCGAGCAGTTCGGGCGGGACATCGGCGCGCTCGGACGCAAGATGATCGCCCAGGGCGTCGCCGTGGGACCGCTCACCGCCTTCATCGCCTCGCTCAACGATCTCCTCACCCAGCGCATCGTCGAGCTGGAATTCCGGACCGTGACAATGCGCTACTGCTGGATCCTGATGGGCAGCGAGGGACGTTCCGAGCAGACGCTGCTCACCGACCAGGACAACGGCATCATCTTTGCTCCGCCCTCCGGCGCGACCGTATCTGAAGCCCGCGAGTCGTTGCTGCCGCTCGCGCGGCGCGTCAACCAGGCGCTCGATCGCGCGGGCTACAAGCTCTGCCCGGGCGACATCATGGCGGGAAATCCGCTGTGGTGCCTTTCTTATGAGGAATGGCGCGGGAAATTCGGGAATTGGATCGACTCGGGCAGTCCAGAGGCGCTCCTGCACGGCGCCATCTTCTTCGACCTGCGCCCGCTGCACGGCGACCACACGCTCGCGCTGGAGCTGCGGCGCTGGCTGCTGAAGCACGCCTCCGGAAACCCGCGCTTCCTGCACCAGATGGCGGAAAACGCCCTCAAGAACCGCCCGCCCCTCGGCATGCTGCGCGACTTCTCCGTGGGCGAGGACGGCTGCATCGACCTGAAGCTGAACGGCGCGACCCCGTTCGTGGACGCGGCGCGCATCTTCAGCCTCGCGCGTGGCGTTGACGAAACCAACACCGAGCGCCGGTTGCGCGCCACCGGCCCGCTGCTCAACATGCCGGCAGCCGAGGTCGAAGCGGGGATCGCCGCTTTCCACCACGTGCAGGGCCACCGGCTGCGGCGGCAGGCGGAATGCCTGGCGCGCGGCGAGGCACCGAGCAACCGCATCGACCCGTACCGGCTGCACGATTTCGATCGGCCGGCGCTCAAGCTCGCCTTCGAGCAGGCGGGCCGCCTGCAGGACCGGCTGGCGCTGGACTACCAGCTCTGAGAGCGCGCGACAATAAGAGCAAGTCCGCTAATCCCGATTATTCACAAACACAGGATGCCCCGACCATCCTTCCGCCTTCATCCTTCCGGACCCGCCCTCATACCCCAAGGGCGTCACTGGACGTTCTTGATGTGCTCCTTCACCCGGCTCGCAACGGCGGGATTCGTCTGGGCCTGTTCCAGGATCTCCTTGTACTTGTCAACGCTCAAGCCGTTCTTTTCGACCGCCTGCACCATCTCCCCGGATGCGGCCTCCCGTACTTGCGCCTGTTCCTCGGGGGTCGTTGCCGCTTGCAGTCTCGGAAGATAGACACTGTTGATGCGCTGCACTTCCAGCGCGGCGACGACGAACGATTTCAATTCGTCGTCGCTGAACGACGAGGCGGGCTGTTCAGCCGGGGACTGGCTGGATTGCGCCCCCGCGATCGGCGCCGCCGCGAAACCCAGCACGGCGACGGCCATCATCGTGAGAAATCTCGATCGGATCATCATGAAAACTCCTATATGCCTGGTAACCGGTTGATGTGAAACAACTTCGCCATCGGCCCTTGCGGGGCCGATCTTTCTGGTGACCCGCGGGCACAGGTGAAGTTCCAGAGCGTAGATGGGATAAATGGGGTCATCCATTTAGCCTGCTGCCTGCAAGGGCGGTGACTCGCTCACCATTATGTTTATGTTTCGTAATTAACGTGTTGATGTGCTAGAGCTGCGTTCAATGATGGATCTCTCCACGTTCAGAATCGCATCCAGCTTTTGCCGGGCCGCGTCGAGTTCCTTGCGCAGCCTGGCGATCTCCTCGGTCTGCACTTGTGCCCGACGGTCGGAGTCTGTCTGCGCGCGCGTACGCTCGTTGACTGTCGCAGCGAGCCGACGAATCTCGTTTTGCATTTTCAACCAGGCAGCCATGGTGTTGAGCATGATGTTGGCCAATGATCGTTCGCCTGTGCTCAAGTGCTCCGGCCCCGCGAGCAGTTGCTCCAGCATTTTCTTGCCCTGCGTCGGGTTGAACGCCGGATGATCGGGCGTCGCCAAAGCCAGCGCGTAGCGCAGCGTATTCGCAGTCGTGGGCGCCTCCGAGTACGCCATTTCCACCTCGGAAAACATCTCGCTCTGCCTGGCCGGGTCGGATAAGGCAAGCACATTCATGACTTCAAGATAGGCGTCAATGCCAGACGCCTGCGGCAATGCGGGCGGCTTCGGCGTTTCGCGCGGGGCCAGCAATTCACAGCCCGCCAAGGCCAGTAGCGCTGTGCAGAGAAGCAGGCGGAGCAGGTTCATGCCGCCACTCCTGCGGCTCCCTGCGTCACGAGCAGGCGGACGCGGACATGCGCGCCCGGAATAATACGGGTTGAAGATGGCCCCGCGTTCATGCTTCGGGATGCCGGGAGCGGACGTGGAAGAGGTTGCGGACTGCGCCTTGCCGGACTTATATTCACGCCCGCTTCCTCCTCCCCGGGAGACGACCGCGATCCGGACGAGTCGTGAGCAGGATCAGCGGTCACACCGAGCAATCTATTCCACCCCCGAGAGCGCGGCAAGCGCTTTCCCGCACCCTGGCTGTTTCGAGAGAGTCTTTTCCGTATGGCAGGTCAGGCGATGGAATACAAGAATCAATGGAACCGCAGATACACGCGGATAGGGACAAACCGCACAGCCGGCATGGTCTTTCTGCGCCAGGGGCCCCGGGACGGGATTACTGGATCGGGCTCGCCGCGCGCTGCTCGAGCAGGTAGCCGCGCCCATAGACGGTGCGCACATTCAGGCCGCTGCCTTCGATCTTCTTGCGCAGCCGATGGACATAGACCTCGATGGCGTTGTAGCCCACGTCGCTGTCGTAGCTGTAGAGCTGCTCGACCAGCTGCTCCTTGCTGACGACCCGGCCGAAGCGGTACAGCAGGATTTCCAGCACGCCGACCTCGTGCACCGACAGCGGCAGCGTCGTGCCGTTGACGCTCACCGTCCGGCCGATGGTGTCGAGCGACAGCCCGCCGTAGCTGATGACCAGCGCGGCCCCGCCCTGGCCGCGGCGCAGCAGGGCGCGTACCCGCGCCTGCAATTCGCTCAGGCTGAACGGCTTGACCAAGTAGTCATCAGCGCCCAGGTCCAGCGCCTGCACCTTCTCTTCCGGCTTCTCGCGGCCCGACAGAATCAGCACGGGCAGCGGCGCATTGCGACGGCGCAGCCGGCGCAGCACTTCGAAGCCGTCGAGCTTGGGCAGGCCGAGGTCGAGGATCACCAGCCCGAATACGTCGTCCTTGAGCGCTTCATCGGCCGCCGCGCCATTGGTGACCCAGTCCACGGCGTAGCCAGCCTGGGTCAGCGAGAACTGCAGCGCTTCGGCGAGCGCGGCGTCATCTTCGGTGACGAGTATCCTCACGACTGCCCCCTCCACTGCCGCCGCGCCTGCAGCACACACGCCCGGCCCGTGCCATTTTAGTGTCTGGATTCAGGATTTTGTAAGTATTCTGTAATAGCATGGCTTGGTCAATAACAAGAACAGCAGAACGGACCGGCCTGCGGAGCTTGGCTCCCGGTCGCGCGCGCAAACAACAAACAAGGAGGGGGCCATGGCCCAGTTGACACCCGCGCAGAAGGACGCTTACTGGCGGAAGACGTCCCGCCTGATGTGGACCATCCTGTTCCTGTGGTTCGTCTTCAGCTTCGGTGTGCAGCTGTTCGCGGTGCAGCTCAATGAAATCAAGTTCCTCGGCTTCCCGCTCGGCTTCTACATGGCCGCCCAGGGCTCGCTGATCGCGTTCGTCGTGCTGTGCTTCTGGAACGCGTCCGCGCAGAACAAGATTGACGAAGAGTTCGGCGTCAGCGAAGACTGACCGGGAGGAGTCCTTACCATGGCCCAACAAGCGGCGAAGACCGGGTTCGTAGCCAATCTCGGCAAGATCTACGGCACCTACACCGGCAGCTTCATCGGGTTCGTGCTCGTGCTCGCGGTCCTGGAGCAGATGGGTGTGCCGAACAGGATCATCGGCTACGCGTTCGTATTCCTGACGATCGGCGTGTACGCGTACATCGGGTGGCTGTCGCGCACGATGGAGCTGTCGGAGTACTACGTGGCCGGACGCGTGGTGCCCGCGTTCTACAACGGCATGGCGACCGGCGCCGACTGGATGAGCGCGGCGTCCTTCATTTCCATGGCCGGCGGGCTGTTCATCGCCGGCTACAACGCCCTCGGCTACGTGCTCGGCTGGACCGGCGGTTACGTGCTGGTGGCGGTGCTGCTCGCGCCTTACCTGCGCAAGTTCGGCCAGTTCACCGTGCCCGACTTCCTCGGCGTGCGTTACGAGGGCAATACTGCGCGTGTGTGCGGCGTGATCGTGCTGTTCAGCGCGTCGTTCACCTACATCGTCGCGCAGACCTTCGGCATCGGCATCATCACCTCGCGCTTCCTCGGCATTCCGTTCGAGATCGCGATCTTCGCCGGACTGATCGGCATCCTGGTGTGCTCGATGCTGGGCGGCATGCGCGCGGTGACCTGGACGCAGGTGGCGCAGTACATCATCCTGATCATCGCCTACCTGACGCCGCTGGTATGGCTGTCCACCAAGTTCTACGGCAACCCGATTCCCGAGCTTGCCTACGGCCAGGTGCTCGACCAGATCAGCGTGCTGGAGAAGAAGCTCGGCATCCTCCGCGCGCACGCCGCCCCGTACGTGGACGCCACCGGCAAGTTCAGCTGGACCGAGTTCAATAATTTCTGGGCGCTGGTGCTGTCCCTCATGGTCGGCACCGCCTCGCTGCCGCACATCCTGATGCGCTACTTCACCACGCCGAACGTGCGCCAGGCGCGCCAGTCGGTGGGCTGGAGCATCTTCTTCATCTTCCTGCTCTACTTCACCGCGCCGGCATACGCCGCATTCGCGAAGCTCGAGGTGTACCAGAGTGTGATCGGCCAGCAGATCTCGAGTCTCCCGGCGTGGGTGCAGAGCTGGTCGCAGGTCGGCGGCCTGCTCACCATCACGGACGTGAACGGCAACGGCATCATTGACCTCACCAAGTACGCTGTCGCCGGGCCGGTGCTGGATCTGGGCGACATCAAGATCCACCAGGACATCATCGTGCTGTCAATGCCCGAAGTGGCGGGGCTGCCCTACGTGATCTCGGGCCTGGTGGCCGCCGGCGGCCTGGCGGCGGCGCTCTCGACCGCGGACGGCCTGCTGCTTGCGATCGCCAATGCTTTGAGCCACGACATCTACTACAAGATGCTCGACCCGCACGCGAGCACCCGCCGGCGCCTGATCGTCGCGCGCTCGTTGCTGGTCATCGTCGCGCTCATCGCAGCGGCCGTGGCCGGCACGCGCCCCTCGGGCATCATCCAGATGGTGGCCTGGGCGTTCTCGCTCGCGGCCGGCGGATTGTTCGCTCCGCTGGTGCTCGGAATCTGGTGGAAGCGCACCACTTCGGTCGGCGCCATCGTCGGCATGATGGCCGGCTTCGCCGTTACCTTGTTCTATCTCATCGCGACGCAGTATTTCGCGATGCCGCTGTGGTTCGGCATCCGCAACATCTCGAGTGCGCTGTTCGGCCTTCCGGTGGCGTTCATCGTGACCTGGGTGGTGAGCCTGATGACAGCGCCGCCGTCCAAGGAGATGCAGGAGTTTGTTGACTCGATCCGCGTCCCGAAGGGCGAAGTGGCCTGGGCCGGCAAGGCGCACGAATAGGCATTCGCGCAGCACTGGCACAGGGCCCGCTCCGGCGGGCTCTGTTCTTTTGGCGGCGATCGCGGCCTATCGAGCGTTCACAAAATGATTGACGCTCGATTCCCTCACCCCTTCCCCCTCTCCCGAGCGGAGAGGGGAAAAGTACAGCGGTAAATGGCTGTCAACCATTTACCGAACGTTCGATAGAATACGGCATGCCGGGCCAGGATATCTGGTGGTCGTACTGGTACTTCCACCTCGGCAACTACGCCTTCGCGCTGCTGTTCTGGACGCTGATCGGCCGCTGGATGTTCGGGTTCTTCCTGCCGCCGGACTCCCCCAACTACATCTACCGCTGGTTCCGGCGCCTGACCAACTGGGTGATGCCGCCGGTGGCGTTCATCACCCCCTCGATCATGCCGCCGGCGGCCCTGGCGCTGGTCGCCGCGTTCTGGGTGGCCATGGCGCGCGTGGCGTTCTTCGCCGCGCTGCACGCCGCGGGCCTTACGCCGCGCGTGGCGGGCTAGAACCTGTCAACCGCGTCCACCGTTCCGCCCCCCCGTGCCCGACCGCCAAACACTGTTCCTGATCGTGCTGGCGATATCGGTCGCAAACGGGATCTTCTCGCCGTTTCTCAATATCGCGATCCCCATCGCCGCGGTGCTCCTGCCGGAGCTCTTCCCGCGGACGGTCGAATGGGTGCTGTTCTGGAGCTCGGTGCTGCTCGCGAGCGCGACGCTGCTCGCGAGCGGCGTGCCCGCGGCACTTTACGAGCGCCTGATCGAGCGCAATCCCGAAGGCACGGTGTCGATGTGGATCTGGCTGGCCGGTGCCGCGGCGCTGACTCTGCCCGCGGCGCAGAGGGCGCTGTAGCCGCAGCTTACGTTGACCTCTCTAGGTCGCGGCCGACCGCGACGGCGTCCACCTCGCGACCCAGGCGGTCGGAGAAACCGACGAAGTTGAAATGCACGGCGCCGATCACCACCGGCTCGTCGAATTCGCGATAGCTGTGATGGATCGGCAGCACCTCGAACAACCGCCTGCCCGCCGCCGCGGCGATCTCGGCGAAGGGCTGGGGCGGGTCGGCGCGGGCGGCGCGCAGCCTCCAGGGAAGGTCAGCGATCAGCTCATCCCAGCCCTGCCGGTGCGCCGGCGCCGGATGCTGCGCCAGGATACGCCCGCAGAGCGCGACCAGTCCCGCTTCGATCCGCCCGCCATCGAACCCCGCCTCGAGCACGAAGCGCTGGGTCACGGCCGCCAGCCCGGCGAGCATCGCGGCATAGCCCTCCCACCGACACACGTTCAGTGCGTCGCGGTAGGTCTGCTCCTCGCCCAGCGCGTAGTGCGACAGGCCGACCTTGTTGCGGCAGTAGTCGTCCGCGCATTTCTGGGCGATGAACGCCGCGTGCCGCGACAGGAATTCGCCGAGCTGCTCGGCGGTACGCACGGACCGCTCGCGCGGCCTGAACCACTCGCCGAGCCGCGCCCGCGCGGAACTCATCCATTCCATGTCCGGAAATCCACTGTATCGAAAGCCGCCGCACGCCCGCGGTGAATGCAGCGGGTTGCCGGTGGTCATGGCCAGTGTAGCAGGAGCGTGGCCAATCGGGGCGCAGACCGTCTCCGTCAAGCCTGCTAGAATTCCCGCCTCCGGAGACGTGGATGAGTGGTTTAAGTCGCACGCCTGGAAAGCGTGAGTAGGTGAAAAGCCGATAAAGCGGACGACGCAGGGTCGCCGCTTTATCTCCGCGCGATCGAAGCGGACTTCCAGCCGATCATCGCGCGGATACCGCGGGTTCGACAACCGGACATCCAGTGAATGTCCGGTTGGACGCCGGACCGGTTTGAGGTCCGGCGGTCCCGAGCCGGAGTATGGCGAGGGATGCGCGGATCGCGGATGCAACGCGAGACGCGCACAATCCCGCCCTCTCCGTCTGACTCAATTCAGCCGTAGTTCCGACCTGATCTGATAAAATTCTCACCTCCGGAGAGGTGGATGAGTGGTTTAAGTCGCACGCCTGGAAAGCGTGTGTACGGTGAAAACCGTACCGCGGGTTCGAATCCCGCCCTCTCCGCCAGAAAACAAAACGCCCCGTGAGCGGGCGTTTTGTTTTCTGAACGAAGAAGATAGACAACCCAGGGAAGGAATTCACGATGGATCTCCAGCTCACCGGCAAGACCGCCCTCGTCACCGGCGCCTCGCGTGGCATCGGGCGCGCGATCGCACTGGGCCTCGCGCGCGAGGGCGCGAAGATCGCCGTCGCCGCGCGGTGCGTGAAGCTGCTCGAGGAGCTGGCACGGGAAATCGTTTCCGCGCGCGGCGCCGAGCCGCTGATCCTCGAAGCCGATCTCTACCAGGAAGGCTCCCCCGAGAAGCTGGCCGCGAGCGCGGAGCATGGCCTCGGGCGCGTGGACATCCTCGTCAATGCCGCCGGCGGCAGCCGGCCCTATCCGTTCGAGGCGACCAAGGAGCAATGGGCCGAGGGCATCCTCGTCAACTTCATCCGCCTGCGCGAGCTGTCGCATGCGGTGTTACCCGGGATGATGAGGCAGCGCTGGGGCCGCATCGTCAACATCACCGGCACCTCCGAGCCCCGCGGCCTGAATGCCGCCAATTCCGCCAAGGCCGCGGTGCACGCCTGGGCGAAAGGCCTGTCGCGCGAGATGGCGAAGCACGGCATCACCATCAACTCGATCCAGCCCGGCCGCATCATGAGCGAGCAGATCATGCGCTTCCACCCCACCGAGGAGGACCGCAGGCGATTCGCGCAAGAAAACATCCCGATGGGCCGCTTCGGCGAGCCGGAGGAGCTGGCGAATCTTGCGGTGTTTCTCGCTTCGCCGCGCGCGGGTTACATCACGGGAACCGTGACGCCGGTGGACGGAGGCATGAGCCGCTTCGCGTTCTGACCACCCCCTCGCATGCACTTGACCCCTCCTAATCTAGGAGGGATGGCCGCACCTGCGAGCAGCGTTGCGGCAAAAACGGAGCATGGAAAACAACCGCCTCATGTCCCGGCTTGCCTATGCCGCTTCGAGGAAAAGCCGGTTCTTGAGCGCCTTGAGCTGGTCGCGCAGTTGCGCCGCGCGCTCGAATTCCAGGTTCTTCGCGCACTCCAGCATCTCCTTCTCGAGGCGCTTCACTTCGCGCGTGAGCTCTTTCTCACCCATCGTCTCGTAGCGCGCCTGCTCCTGCGCTACCCTGAGCTGGCCGCGCGCCGCCTCGTGGTCGTAAACGCCCTCGATCATGTCCTTGACGCGCTTCGAGACACTCTTCGGGGTAATGCCGCGTACCGCGTTGTAGGCCACCTGCTTGCGGCGGCGGCGCTCGGTTTCGTTGATCGCGCGGCGCATCGAGTCGGTAACGACGTCCGCGTACAGAATCGCGGTGCCGTTGATGTGGCGCGCCGCGCGCCCGATGGTCTGGATCAGCGAGCGCTCCGAGCGCAGGAAGCCCTCCTTGTCGGCATCGAGGATGGCGACCAGCGACACCTCGGGGAGGTCGAGCCCCTCGCGCAGCAGGTTGATGCCCACCAGCACGTCGAACTGCCCGAGCCGCAGGTCGCGGATGATCTCGACGCGCTCCACGGTGTCAATGTCGGAATGCAGATAGCGCACCTTCACGCCATGCTCCGCCAGATAGTCGGTCAGATCCTCGGCCATGCGCTTGGTGAGCGTGGTGACCAGCACCCGCTCGCAGCGCGCGACGCGCTCGTGGATTTGCGACAGCAGATCGTCAACCTGGGTCGCGGCGGGTCGCACTTCCACGGCCGGATCTACCAGCCCGGTGGGGCGCACCACCTGCTCCGCCACTTGCGCCTGGTGCTCGGCCTCGTACTCGGCCGGCGTGGCGGAAACGAAAATCGTGCGCCGCATCACCTTCTCGAACTCGTCGAAACGCAGCGGCCGGTTGTCGAGCGCGGAAGGAAGGCGAAAACCGTAGTCCACCAGGTTTTCCTTGCGCGAGCGGTCGCCGCGGTACATGCCGCCGATCTGGGGTACCGTGACGTGCGACTCGTCAATGATCATCAGCGCGTCGTGCGGCAGGTAATCAATCAGCGTCGGCGGCGGCTCGCCCGGCTTGCGGCCCGACAGGTGCCGCGAATAGTTCTCGATGCCCTTGCAGAAGCCCATCTCCGCCAGCATCTCGAGGTCGAAGCGCGTGCGCTGCTCGATGCGCTGCGCCTCGACCAGCTTGCCCTCCTTCTGGAACCACTCGATGCGCTCCTGCAGCTCTTCCTTGATCGCCTCGATCGCGCGCAGCGTGGTGGCCCGCGGCGTGACGTAGTGGCTCGAGGGATAGACGGTGAAGCGCGGAACCCGTTGCAGCACCTGCCCCGTGAGCGGATCGAAGAGGTGGAGGGATTCGACCTCGTCATCGAACAGGGTTATCCGCACGGCGGTCTCCGAGTTCTCGGCCGGGAAGACGTCAATGACATCGCCGCGCACGCGGAAGACGCCGCGCCGGAACTCGAGCTCATTGCGTTCATACTGCAACTCGGCGAGCCGCCTGAGGGCGTCGCGCTGGGCAAGCTTTTCGCGCTCCTTCAGGTGCAGGATCATGCCGTGGTAATCCACGGGGTCGCCGATGCCGTAGATCGCGGACACGGTGGCGACGATGACGGTATCGCGCCGCTCCAGCAGCGACTTGGTGGCGGAGAGCCGCATCTGCTCGATGTGCTCGTTGATGCTCGAGTCCTTCTCGATGTAGAGGTCCTTCGAGGGCACGTAGGCTTCGGGCTGGTAATAATCGTAGTAGGAAACGAAGTACTCGACGGCGTTCTCGGGAAAGAACTCGCGCATCTCGGAGTAGAGCTGTGCCGCGAGCGTCTTGTTGGGCGCCAGGATGAGCGCCGGGCAGCCGAGCCTGGCGATCACGTGCGCCATGGTGTAGGTCTTGCCGGAGCCGGTGACGCCGAGGAGTGTCTGGAACGCGAGCCCGTCGCGCACCCCCGCGGTGAGCTTCTCGATGGCCTCGGGCTGATCTCCCGCAGGCTCGAACGCCTGGTGCAGCCGGTACGGGCTTTCGGGAAAGCGGGCTGGCGTGGTGTCGGGTTGCCCGCCCGGCTTGATCCTGGGTACGGGGTTGGCCATCGCGTCCTTCTCTGATCCGGTCAAACTGATAATTTTCCCACAACGACACGCCGGGCCGCCAGCCTGCCGGCGATCCGGCATGAATGCACGAATGACAGTTACTTCAAGCCGCGGCAATGGGTAAAATGCGGTTTTGCTTTAAATCTCCGCACCAGTTCTCCCTGATTACCCGGCCCGGAAAATGAACAAGTCCCTCCTCGCGGGCCTCGAGATGGCGCCGCGCGACCCGATACTGGGCGTCACTGAAGCCTTCAACGCCGACACCCATCCCGGCAAGGTCAACCTCGGCGTCGGTGTCTATTACGACGACAACGGCAAGGTCCCGGTGCTGGAATGCGTGCGCCGCGCCGAACAGAAGCTCGCGGAAAGCCCCTTGCCCCGGAATTACCTGCCGATTGACGGCCTCCAGGCCTACGACCGGGCGGTGCAGGAGCTGCTGCTCGGCACGGGCAGCGACGCGCTGCGCGCGCAGCGCGTCGTGACCGTCCAGACCCTGGGGGGCACCGGCGGGCTCAAGGTCGGCGCCGACTTGCTGCGGCGGGTCAACGCGAAAGCGCAGGTCTGGATCAGCGACCCGAGCTGGGAGAACCACCAGGCGCTTTTCGAGTACGCCGGGTTCCAGGTGAACGCCTATCCCTATTACGACGCTTCCACTCACGGCGTTGACTTCGACGGCATGACGGGGGGGCTGCGCAAGCTGCCCGCGGGCTCCGTCGCGGTCCTGCACGCGTGCTGCCACAACCCGACCGGCGTGGACCTGGCACCAGAGCAATGGGAACGGGTGATCGAAATCGTCAACCAGCGCGGGATCGTGCCGTTTCTCGACATCGCATACCAGGGGTTCGCCGAGGGTCTCGACGCGGATGCGGCGGCGGTACGCCGTTTCACGCAGACTTGCCCGGCGGTTTTCATCTCGAGCTCGTTCTCGAAATCGCTGTCGCTCTACGGCGAGCGCGTGGGCGCGTTGAGCCTCGTTACGGCGACGGCGGACGAAGCAGCGCGCGCCCTGAGCCAGCTCAAGCGCGTCATCCGCACCAATTACTCCAATCCCCCGACCCATGGCGGGCGGACAGTGGCCACGGTGCTGACGACGCCGGAGCTGAGGACGCTGTGGGAAAAGGAGCTGGGGCAGATGCGCGAGCGCATCAAGACGATGCGCCGTGAGCTCGTTGCGAGGATCCGCGCCGTCCGCCCGGATTTCGACTTCAGCTTCGTCGTACGCCAGCGCGGTCTGTTCTCCTACTCCGGCCTTTCCAGGGAGCAGGTAAGAAGGCTGCGCGAGGAATACTCCCTCTACGCCATTGACAGCGGCCGCATCTGCGTGGCGGCGCTGAACTCGCACAACGTGGACTACGTGGCGCGCGCGATCGCGAATGTACTGGCAGGCGGTCAGCGGTGAACGCTCTTATCTCTCTATTCAAGGGGTAAGGTTGGAACAAGAAACCCTGCTTGCCCCTTGCTGCCTGCCGCTCACTTCTTCTTTTCCTCCTTCTTCCCGAACAGGCCTTCGGTCCAGCCGCCGATCTTGGCACCGATGGTGGTCCCTAGGCCCGGACCGAGCACCGCCGTGCACGCCGCCGCTCCCGCCACATATGCCGCCGTCGGCAGCAGCACCGGCGATTGCACGGTGCCGGAGACGTTGAGCGGCACGTTGGCGGCGGTAACGCTCGCCGCCTTGACGTTGGCGTTGATGCGCCCCGAGAGCTCCTGCCTGGGCGAGATCGTGACGTCGCCGTCCGCGGCGAGCGAGCCGGAAGCGACGTTGAGCCGGGTGAACCGGTAGGTGCCGCGGTCGAGCACGAGACGCCCCGAGAGCTGATCGAAGCGGGTCTCGCCGCCCTTCGCGCCCTCCTTGCTGAAGATCGAGGTTGCAGCCTTGCTGATATCCACGCCGTAAAGCACGCCGTTTTGTACGTTGAACGGGGTCTCAAGCCGCAGCGCGCTCATGATCTGGCCCGCATCCCTGGCATTCGCGGAGAAAACCGGCCTGGCGTTAAGCCTTCCGCTCGCGTTCGTGCCGGGCGACAGCAATGGTACCAGCTGCCTCAACTCGACCTGATTCACGTCAAAGCTGCCCTTGATCTGCATTCCCTTCTGCCACGCGAGGGTGGTCTTGCCGCTGACGGTGCCGCCGTAGAGCCTGGCGCGCACGTCGCCGAGATTCGCATCCTTGAGCGTCGCGACGCCTTTTACGTTGAGCTCGTCGAACACGATCGCGGGCCCGGCGGGAAGCTTCCACCCCCTGGCGCTGGCGTCAATCAGGTAATTCGATCGGTCGGGCTTCACGAGCACCTTGAGCTTGCCGTCCCTGGTGACGATCGAGACCTCTTCCGGCGCTCCGGCGCCGGTGAGTTTCACGCGCGCGTCGAACGGCCCAAAGCTCATCTTGTCGAGCCTGACCAGCGCATCGTCGAGCCGTATGCTTTCCACCCGTACCGCAGCGGGCTCCCGGGGGCTGGCGTCGGTCCCGGTCCAGGCCGGGATCTTGTCTATCGCCTTCTGCGTGAGAACGAGCCCGTCAATCTCGATGCTCTTGATGACCTTGGTCGGGCCGAGCAGCGTGAAGAGGTCGGGCGTCACCGTCACCTTGCCGACCCGGATGTCCTCGGCCTTGCCCACGGTGATGCGATCCACCGTCACGTGCGGCAGCGGCAGCCCCGCCGCGCGGATGCCGCCGATCTTCACCGGTTCCTTGAGCCTGGCCGAAACCTCCTGCTCGATTCGCGGGATGTAATCGTTCAGGGAAACGAAGAACGGGACCGCGGCAAGGATCAGGACGAGCACGCCCAGAACGAGGCCGGAATACTTTAACCACTTCATATGTAATGAAAAATTCCGAAAAAACGTTGACCCGTAAAGACCTTCCTATTAATATAAGCGCCTTTTCAGAGCAGTGCCAAGTTTTTTCGCAGGTGAAATTTGATCCCCGATAGCTCAGTCGGTAGAGCGACGGACTGTTAATCCGCAGGTCGCTGGTTCGAGCCCAGCTCGGGGAGCCATAAAAAAACAGCTACGCACGATGCGTGGCTGTTTTTTATCCGAACGATCCTTTCTTCGAGATGGGCGGGCTCCGCCAGACGCTTGCACCCCTCCCGGTCAGGCGGCGGCGAGCCACACCCGCAGCAGCGACAGCAGCTGCTCGATGTTCACCGGCTTGGCGATGTAATCCGACGCGCCGGCCTCGACGCATTTCTCGCGATCTCCCTTCATCGCTTTCGCGGTGACGGCGATGATGGGCAGGCTCTTCAGCTCCTCGTGGCCGCGGATGATGCGTATCGTGTCATAGCCGTCGAGCTCCGGCATCATGATATCGACCAGGACGATGTCGATGTCGGGCTCGCGCTTGAGGATCTCGATGCCGTCCTTGCCGTTTTCCGCATTGACGACGACCATGCCGTGCTGCTCCAGCACTCCGGTCAGCGCGAAGATATTGCGGATATCGTCATCGATGATCAGCGTCTTCTTGCCGCGCAGCTCCGGCGTCAGCTTCTGCAGGTTGGTCAGGGCATTGCGCTTTCCCTGCGTGAGCGAGCTGACCGCCTGGTGCAGGAACAGCGTGGTCTCTTGCAGAACGGCTTCGGGCGTCGCCGCGTCCTTGACGATGACGATCTCCTCCAGCTCCTTGAGGCCGTCCCGGGCCTCGGGCCCCGCCTCGTCCATCCGGTACCAGACGATTGGCAGCCCCGCCACGCGCCCGGGCTCGAGCTTGACCAGCTTCTTGAGCAGGTCGACCGCCGTGATGTCGCCCAGCGTGGGCCCGACCACGACGCAATCGAACGGGCTCTCCCGCACGGCCTGGACGGCCTCCTTGCCGGTGCCGACGGCGGTGACGCTGATGCCGCCTTCGCCGACCGTGCTCACGATGGTCTTGCGCTGCGCATCGTCGCCTTCCACCACGAGCAGCTTCTTGACCTTGCGCTGGATAAATTGCTGCGTCTGATCGAGCGCTTCCTTCAGCATTTCGCGGGTCGCCGGTTTCTGCACGAATCTCAGGGCCCCCATGTGGAGGCATCGGCTCATCTGGTTGTCCACGGAGATCACGTTCACGGGAATGTGACGCGTATCGGGATCGTGCTTGAGCAGGTCGAGGACCGTCCAGCCATCCATATCGGGCAGCTTCAGGTCCAGCGTGATCGCATCCGGCTCCAGCTCCTTCGCCATCGCGATGGCGCTGCGGGCATCGGGCGCCAGAACGCCCTTGAATCCGTTCTCGCGCGCCAGCTCCAGCAGGATTGCCGCGAACTTTACGTCGTCTTCCACGATGAGGACGACGCGATCGCTTGCCTGGATGCGCTCGCGATCGTCACGCACGGCGGGCCGCGCGCGCATCACTGGCTCCGCTCTCAGCGCCGCGATGCCGGCGCCTGGAGCGCTGTGCCGCGCGGGCACTTGGGGTCCCGGCGGCGCCGCCAGCAGGCTCTTTTCTTCCGGGCTCACCCGCTGATGATGGCTGAGCGGCAGGTAGAGGGTGAACGTGCTGCCCTTGCCCACACCGCTGGCGACCCCGATTTCGCCTCCCAGCAGGCGCGTCAGCTCCCGGCTGATGGAGAGCCCGAGGCCGGTGCCCCCGTACTGCCGGCTCGTGGTGCCGTCCGCCTGCTGGAACGCCTCGAAAACGATCTTCTGCTTGTTCTCGGGGATGCCGATGCCGGTGTCGATCACCGCGAACGCCACGACGCTGTCCGCCGCGTCCAGGTGGGCGTGACCCCGCGTCCAGCCGGACTTCACGGGGAAGATGTTCAGCGCTACCCGGCCCTGCTCGGTGAACTTGAACGCATTGGACAGCAGGTTCTTCAGGATCTGCTGCAGGCGCTTCGCGTCGGTCTGCATCGTGGCGGGCAGATTCCGGTCGACCGTGACGCCGAACTCGAGCTGCTTGTCGTGCGCTACCTGCCGGAAGGTGCGCTCGACGTATTCGCGCAGCTCGGTGAACCGCTCCGGGGCAATGTTGAGCGTGACGGTGCCCGACTCGATCTTGGCCAGGTCGAGTATGTCGTTGATGAGCGAGAGCAGGTCCGTGCCCGCCGCGTGTATGGTTTGCGCGTACTCGATCTGCTTCGAGGTCAGGTTGCTGCCGGCATTGTCGGCCAGCAGCCGCGCGAGGATCAGCAGGCTGTTCAGCGGCGTGCGCAGCTCGGGCGACATGTTGGCGAGGAATTCCGACTTGTAGCGCGAGCTGAGGGCGAGCTGCTCCGCCTTCTCCTCCAGCGCGGCCCGCGCCTGCTCGACTTCGCGGTTCTTGAATTCCACCTGCCGCATCTGGTCCGACAGCAGCCGCGCCTTCTCCTCGAGCTGCTCGTTGGTGTGCTTCAATTCTTCCTGCTGCTTCTTGAGAAGGGCCTCTGACTTCTGCAGGTTCTCGGCCTGCTGCCCGAGCCGGTCGTTGGTCTTCTTCAGCTCCTCCTGCTGGCTCTGCAGCTCGGCGGTAAGGGACTGCGACTGCGTGAGCAGGTCCTCCGTGCGCATGTTGGCCTCGATCGTGTGGACCACGATGCCGATGCTCTCCGTGAGCTGCTCGAGGAACGACAGGTGCGTCTCGCTGAATTGCCTGAACGATGCGAGCTCGATGACCGCCTTGATCTCGCCTTCGAAGAGCACCGGCAGAATGATGATGCTCCCGGGTTTGGCTCCGCCCAGCGCCGACCCAGCGCGCAGGTAGTCATGCGGCAGATCCGCGAGCAGGATGCGCTCCTTCTCGACCGCGCACTGTCCGACGAGCCCTTCGCCGACCCGGAGCGTGCGCGGCAGATTCTTGTTCGGCCGATGGGCGTAGCTCGCGAGCAGCTCGAGCTGCGGCTCGTTCTCGCGGCGGGTCAGCGTATAGAACACGCCCTGATGAGCGTTGACCAGCGGGGCCAGCTCGGACAGGACCAGCTTCGAGACCGTGGCCAGCTCGCGGTGGCCCTGCAGCATCGTCGTGAACCGCGCGAGGTTGGTCTTGAGCCAGTCCTGCTCGGTGTTCTTGCGCGTGGTGTCCTTGAGGTTGCGGATCATCTCGTTGATGTTGTCCTTCAGCGCCGCAACCTCTCCATTCGCCTCGACCATGATCGAGCGCGTCAGGTCGCCCGTGGTCACCGCGGTCGCGACTTCGGCGATCGCGCGCACCTGGGTCGTCAGGTTGGCCGCCAGTTGATTCACGTTGTCGGTCAGCGCGCGCCACAAGCCCGCGGCGCCCGGAACCTTGGCCTGGCCGCCGAGCTTTCCCTCGATTCCCACTTCGCGCGCCACGTTGGTCACCTGGTCGCCGAAGGTCGCGAGCGTGTCGATCATGCTGTTGATCGTGTCGGCGAGCGCCGCGATCTCGCCTTTCGCCTCGAATACGACCTTGCGCTTCAGGTCGCCGCTGGCGACCGCCGTCACGACCTGCGCGATGCCGCGCACCTGGTTGGTGAGGTTCGCCGCCATCGCGTTCACGTTGTCGGTCAGGTCCTTCCAGGTGCCGGCAACACCGGAGACCTGCGCCTGACCGCCCAACTTGCCCTCGGTGCCCACCTCGCGCGCCACCCGCGAGACTTCCGAGGCGAAGCCGTTCAACTGGTCCACCATGGTGTTGATGGTGCTCTTC
>DAIDBG010000101.1 GCA_027310225.1 bacterium
CCGGTTTGCTGCCTCACCAGACGGTTTCCGCCCCCAGCGATTTGCAGGCAGGATCGGATGTGACGAGCACCAAGTCCTCGACCATCGCCTGCGCGACCAGCATCCGGTCAAACGGATCGCGATGCTTGTGATCCAATGAGCCTGCCTTGAGCGCATGTGCGAATGTGATTGGAAGAACGTGCAGCCGCGACAGGTTGGTCTTGGCGGCATGAACGTTGACGACAGTGGCCATATCGGACTTAGTCCACTAACTTGGCTAAGTATGGCCGGGCGCTCGACAGCGGTCAAACTCCACGACAGCCGATTCGATCTTTTGGGCGTCCCTGGCGTAGTAGGGATCCTGGCCGGCGATGCAGAAACGATGGATGCTGACCGATCCAGGTGAACGGTGAGCGGATAATACCAGTCACGAATCACCGGGAATCGTGAGCGGTGAATGGGAAATGGGAAGTGCGGATCGTTTTAGCCGATCCCAGCCTGGAGAGAGAGCGCTCTCCTTCGCCCCGCAGTTGTCTTGTATTTATGAACCTACAGTGCAATAATACAAGATATGCAAATTGTTCCCCGCAGCGCCGCGGAGCGCTTGCGCCGGCTGCTCGCGTCGTTTCCGGTGGCGCTGGTGTATGGCCCCCGGCAATGCGGCAAGAGCACGCTCGTGCGGACGCTCTTCCCCAACTGGACGCACATCGATCTCGAGCGGCCGGCCGATGCTTCGCTCCTCGATGCCGATCTCGAAGGGTTCTTCGAGCGGCATCCGCGCCGGGTCGCGATCGACGAGGCCCAGCGCCTGCCCGCGGTGTTCCCGGTGCTGCGGCACATGATCGACCGCGCGCCCGGCAAGGGCCGCTTCCTGCTCACGGGATCGGCAAGCCCCGGGTTGCTGGCGTCGGTTTCCGAATCGCTCGCCGGCCGCGTGGGCCTGCTGGAGCTGACGCCGTTTCGTTGCGCCGAGCTCGCCGGCATGGCCCAGGGCAAGGACCGCTGGTTCTGGGGCGGGTATCCCCCCGCGCTCGCGCGACGCGGTGCCCGCGCGCGCGCAGAGTGGCTCGACGCCTACGTCTCGACGTTCCTTGAACGCGATCTCCCGGCCCTGGGCGTGCGCCTGCCCGTGCGGCGGCTGCGCACCCTCTGGACGATGCTCACCCACGTGCACGGAAACATCCTGAACGTCGCGGACCTGGCGCGCTCGCTCGGCGTCTCCTCGCACACGGTTGGCCACGACCTCGATGTGCTCGAGGCGACCTTCATGATCCGGCGGCTGCCCCCTTTCCATGCCAACGTGCAGAAACGCCTCACCAAGAGCCCTAAGCTCTACATACGCGATACAGGGTTGCTGCATTTCCTCGCCGGGTTGCGTGCGCCCGCCGAGCTCGGGACTTGGCCGCGACGCGGCGCCTCGTTCGAGGGCCTCGTGATCGAAGAGCTGGCCGGCTGGGCCGCCGAGCGGTTCGTGCGCCCCGGGATCTTCTTCTGGCGTACCCAGGCGGGCGCGGAAGTGGACCTGCTGATCGTGGACGGCCGCCGCATCTACCCGGTTGAAATGAAGCTCGGCGCCTCGCTCGATCCACGTTCGCTTGCGGGACTCCGGCAGTGCATGGCGGACCTGTCGCTCAAGCGCGGATTCGTCGTCACCACCGGTGAGGAGCGCCGCGGTGTCGGCAAGGCGATCGAGATCCTGCCCTGGCGCGAACTCGCCCGCGGCAAGGTCGAGATTGGTTGACGCGCGCGGAACACGGTCTCGCAGCAGCGTCTTTCGGCGCGGCATCGCGGCTCTGAACACCTGTCAGTAGTGAGCCACAAGCGGTGAGCCGTGAGCAGGGGGCAGGGAACAGTGAATGGTGAATGGGCATACGGAGGTCCCTCTCCGGGATTGCCGTGTAGTTATGCACGGCAATGTTGCGGAAACCGACGGCCTTTCTCAGCCGTTGCGCGAGCGCAGGCTCCAGCAGCTCCAGTGTTGCCAGTCTGTCGAAGGCGTCCCCCATCGTCTCCGGGGCGGGCCCATCGCGTTCCGAGAGGATGTGGGAGGCGATATCCACGCAAAGCTGCGCGGCCCGGGTGAGATTGATCGCGATGATGTCCTGGAGATCGGCATCGAGCGCGAGCCGGTCAGCCGTGTCCGGGGACTTTTCCTCGACCCGTGCGACGCAGCGGCGCAGGGACTCCAGCTTTTCCTCGATCAGCCGCTTATCCACTGTTTTCGCCTGGCCTCGAGAATACGGCGGCGGTAGGGTTCGAAATCGGCCTCGTCGAACCACATTCTCTTCACCAGCTCGGCGAGCAGGACATGGTCCGTCACGCGGAACCGCACTCCCGTGGTAAGCGCGCTCTTGAGCACCAGACCCGCGGCCGTGCGCAGGTCCACCACGTCGACCGCGCGTCCCGTCACTTGCGCGAGTTCCTCAATGAGGGCGGTTTTCTGCCGGGCGCCGAGCGGTTCTTCCGCGGCGACCGCCAGGTCGAGGTCGCTGTTCCGTCGCTCCTTTCCGGCCGCCAGGGATCCGAACAGCAGTGCGATCCGGATTTCGGGGTGGCGCTCGAGCGCGGAACGGACGCCCTCACGAGCGGTCTGTACCGGGGTGTTTTCTTCTTTCATGGGACGGTGTTCGAACGCTGATGATAGCAAAAAGAAAACACTTCCATGTGCTTCCGTCTTTGAAGCGCCCGGCTCGCGGAACTGACGAACGCGCGCAATGGGTCGTCCCAAGGCGGCATCTCGACGCCGAATACGCGATTGATCTTACGTGCTTCCTTATGCCTCTGTGAATATTTCTCGCCGCTGGAGCAGGCTTACGACCTGCGCGACACAGTCCTCCAGAGAAAGAAGATGGGTCTCGAGCACGAGCTCGGGCTGCACCGGTTCTTCGTAGGGCGCCGATATTCCCGTGAATTCCTTGATCTCGCCCCGTGATGCCCGTTCGTACATGCCCTTCACATCCCGTTGCTTGCAGACCTCCAGCGGACAGCGGCAGTAGATTTCGATGAAGTGATCCTTCCCGACCAGCGATCGGACCCACTCCCGATCGCTGCGGAATGGCGAGATGAAAGCCGTCAAGGCGATCATCCCCGCGTCGAGGAAGAGCTTCACCATCTCGCCGATGCGCCGGATGTTTTCCCGCCGGTCTTGCGCCGAGAATCCGAGATCCGAGCACAGGCCGTGCCGCACGTTGTCGCCGTCCAATACGTAGGTCCTGCAACCCAGGCGATGCAGCCTCTCCTCCGTTTCGTGAGCGATCGTGGACTTGCCCGCCCCCGAGAGGCCGGTGAACCACACGACCACACCCTTGTGGCGGTTGAGCGCCTCGCGGCGCTCGCGCGTGACCGTGGCGTGGTGCCAGACGACTTCGTTTTCCTTCCTGGCGGGCATGGCCAATTTAACCGCGATACGCTCCCGATCAATATAAACGCACGACTTCCAATCCAATCGCATGTCCCGCGCCGGCCATCGTTCGATCTGCGGTGGCCAACCGTCGAACATGAGTACCCTGGGCGATCGCCAAATGCATGGCATCCAGCGTATGGAGCGGGAATCTACCGAGGCGGGCGATTAATTCCAGCGCCGCGATCAGGTGCTCGTCCGCGACCGGGTACACTTGCAAAAACCCCGCGCGAATGTCCTGCTCGAACGCTGCGAACACGCGCAACTCAATGGTTTTTGTGATCTCGCCGGCGCGCCGGCGCCGGGCGAGCAGGCAACGGAACTCGACGACCGTGAGGCGGCTAATGGCCGCCGAGGACTGCTCCTGGATGAACGCCTCGAACTCCCCCGAGAACGGCTCGTTGAGATACCACTTCGCCAACGCGCTGGTATCGAGGTATGGCTCCATCAACGCTCGTCCCGCTCGGCGCGAACATGCTTCTCGCTGCCTTTCTTCAGGCGGGGCATGCCGGCGCGCAGTTCCGCGTGCGATGGCATTTGTCGTTTGCTTCGAAGCGGCAGGAGGCGCGCAATCTGTTGGCCGCGGCGCGTAACCACCACCTCGCCCTCAGACTTAACAAGCTCGTCGAGGTGCGCCAGTTCTTTGCGGATTTCCCGGATGCTGAGCGTTTTCATCACGCGACCCATGTGTCACAATAATTTTCATTGTGGCACATAAACCCGCCCTTCGCAAACCGCAGCATCTTCCAACCGGCAAAAATTCAAGGGGATCGGAAGAACGCATGATTCCCTGGCAAACGAGCCGTAGGGACCGCTTTCGCGCTGATGCCGCAGTGACGAAGTGACGCGGTGACGAAGTGACGGAAACGTGAGCCGTGGACCGTGATCCGTGAATCGTGAATCGAAAAGGCATTGGCCACGGAAGCGCACGGAAGGATACTGGCAAGGAATGGGTTCGAAAGTGAGGGTGAGGTCCCGTGGCACGGGGCAGCCGGCAGGAATATAATCTTTCCGCGTAACTTGGATTGGCGGACTTATGACCTTCGACCGTATCACTCATGATCCGCGGGTTATGGGCGGAAAACCCACGATTCGCGGCATGCGCGTGACCGTGGGCGCCATCGTGGGAATGATTGGCAGCGGCATGACCGTCGAGCAAGTGCTGGCGGATTACCCGTACCTTGAGCGTGAAGACATTCTTCAGGCCTTGCGGTACGCCGCCTGGCGGGCAGAGGAGCGCGAGCTGACCCTGACGGGATGAGGCTCCTCGTGGACATGAACCTGTCGCCTCGCTGGGTCACTGCGCTCCAGGCGGCAGGGGTCGAGGCTCGTCACTGGTCCACGGTTGGTACTCCCACAACCCCCGACGACGATGTGTTGCGCTGGGCGGCTACGAACGGGTTCGTCCTGCTGACTCACGACCTCGACTTTGGCGCAGTTCTGGCTTTCTCAGGGGCTATCGCCCCAAGCGTGATCCAGATCAGGTCGGACGATTTGCGGCCCGAAGTTCTCGCCAGCCGCGTCGCGACCATGGTTGGACAACTCGCGCAGACATTGACCGATGGCGCCCTGATTACAATCGAGCCCGCACGGGAGCGGGTACGCATACTTCCACTGCGTCAGGACCAACCCGGCTGAACGGGTTGCGCGGCTGAAAGGCATTGGCCACGGAACCACCCCGGCTGCTTCGCATCCACCCCTCCTCACCACCCCGGCTGCTCCGCATCCACCCCTCCTCACCACCCCGGCTGCTCCGCATCCACCCCTCCTTAAGCAAGGAGGGGAAGCAAGGAGGGGAAGCAAGGAGGGGAAGCAAGGAGGGGGGCAGGAGGGGAGACAGGGAGAGCCGCGTCATTCCGCTGAGCGGTCCAGAGTGTCGTGTTCGCTGTTTGAAGGCAGGCGGCTTCTGATCACCCGTCGGCGAGGCCCGTGAGGAACGCCCGCAACTGATCTTCCCAGTGCGGCATCTCGACGCCGAACAGCCGCTTGATCCGGTCCTTGTTCGTGACCGGATGAAGCGGTCTCCTGGCCGGGAGGGGGTACTGCTCCGTAGTGATGGGCTTGACCTTTGCCCAGCCGTCGGGCGTCGCGGAGACTTCTTGCATGAGGCGGATGATGGCCTGCGCGAATTCGCAGCGCGAAGTGTGGCCGGCGGCGGACAAGTGGCAGGTCCCGCTGTGGCTGCGGATCGAGTCCGCCTGGCGCAACAGATCGGCCGTTGCCTGCGCCAGCATTCGCGCCCAGGTCGGCGAGCCGGTTTGATCGTTCACTACGGACAGCTCTTTCTTCTCCCGCGCCAGCCGCAGGATGGTGAGCACGAAGTTGGTGCCGCGGGCGCTGTAGATCCAGCTCGTGCGCAGGATCAGGTACGCGCCTCCCACCGCCTCGATCGCGCGCTCGCCGGCGAGCTTCGTCCTGCCATAGACATTGACGGGATTCGGCGCGTCGTTTTCCGTATAAGGCCGGTCCCGCTCGCCGTCGAACACGTAATCCGTCGAGTAGTGGACGAGGATCGCGCCGAGGCGTTTTGCCTCCTCGGCGAGGATCCCGGGCGCGACGCCGTTGACCTGCATCGCGAGGCCGGGCTCGGATTCGGCCTTGTCCACCGTCGTGTAGCCGGCCGCGTTCACGATGATCCCGGGCTGCGCCTCCCGGATCGCCTTGCGGATGGAGTCGGCGCTCGAGAGGTCCATCTGGCTGCGGTCGAGCGCGATGACCGTGCCCAGCGGCGCGAGCGCGCTTTGCAGCTCCCAACCGACCTGGCCGGTCTTGCCAACGACGAGAATCTTCGTCATGAAGGTCAGGCTCGCGCGGCGGGCATTTTCGGTGCGTGCGCGATTCAAGCCCGCGTTACGATGGGGATCGAGAGGCGTTTCGAACGCAACCTGACGCCGGGAAGCTGCCGCACGGCGCTCGCGGCTCCGATCAAGGTGTTTTGATCCGGCCGGGAGAGCCACGCGAGGTCGCCGTCGCGGAAATAGACCAGCGCTTTCAGGCTCTCGGCGGGCTGAAAGGCACGGCCGAAGAACAGCCGCGCCGCCGCAAGCCCGCACGCGAGCGAGCAGCCCGCGCGGACCATCGCGGCGATGTCCTCGTAGTCCTTGCGGTCCGCGCGCTGCAGGATGATCTTCAGCTTATGCGCCATGAGATCCTCGAGGGCGGCGATCTGGAGCACGCCGTCGGCCGCGAGAAGCGGCTTGCCCACCCGCCCGAAGTTCATCCCGCCGAAGAACGATACCTTCACCCCGTCACGGGCACCGAGGTATGAGCCGGGCACGAGCACGACAAGCGTGTTGACCGCATCCTGCAGCGTTGTGGCCCCCTGCATGAACGGAAACGTCGCGCGGACTTCCGGCTTATCCAGCGCTTTCTCGCGAAAAAAGTCGAAGTCCACCGAACGCCGGTGTCCAAGGTGCAGCGAAACCGCCGTTCCGCCGTAGAGCACGAAGCCCAGCTCGACGCTCGCGCGCAGTGCCGGCCACAGCCGCCGCTGCACGGGCGAAAGCTTTGCGAGCTTCGGGGCGAGCGTCGCGATCAACGCAAGCTGCGCCGAGGCAGCGGCGGCACGTGACCGGGGCGGGCGAGTCCCAGCCGGTAGTGCCAATGCGCCCAGGAGCGCGCCGAAAGCCGCCCCGGCCCGGCATGCGCGAGCGCCCGCACAAGCGCGCCGCGGCCGAGCGCGGCCTCAAGCAGGCAGGCATCGTCATAGTCGCCCAGCTCCATGACCTGGGTGATGACGAGGTCGGGCTGCGCCAAGGCGTCGCGGGGCGAGAGCCACCAGACATATTTGTGCGCCATCGCGCGCAGAAGCCGATCGGCGGACGCCGGGGGGCGGCGCCTCGGGCGGCCGGGTGCGCGGCGCTCGATCCGCGCCGATGCCTGGATCGCCCAGTGCCGGCCGATGCGCTGCGCTCCGGCGATGCGCCCGGCGGCAAGGAGCTGCAGCACCCGCGCGCGGCTCACCTCCTCGCGCGCCGCGAACTGGGGCACCGAAAGAAGCGGGGCGCGTGCCTGACTGGCTTTCGCCTTCATGTCGCGATGCTACCATAATCTCTATTCGTGTGATAATAGATTTTCGTTCTGGTCATCTTACGATTTACGGTCCACGGGCCGTTACGGGAACATTTCGGCTTCCCGGAATGATGCCCCTGCGCGGTCTTTGGGCGACAGGATGGGATCAGCTTGAGAACACGTCGGGGAGATTGGTGCGGACGACGTTCATTCTACGGTGACAGTCACTCAGCCGCCGTGCAAAACGTCCCGCAGATAGCGCGTGTAGGCGTTCTCGCCGAGGGACGCGGCGAGGGATTCGAGCCGGGCGGCGGTGATGTAACCCATGCGCCAGGCGATCTCCTCCGGACAGGCGACCTTCAGGCCCTGGCGCTTTTCGATCGTTTCGATGAACATCGAGGCCGCGAGCAGGGCATCGTGCGTGCCGGTGTCGAGCCAGGCGATGCCGCGGCCCATCAGCACCACGTCGAGCTCGCCGCGACGCAGGTATTCGAGGTTGACGTCGGTGATCTCGAGCTCGCCGCGCGCGGAGGGCTTGAGGGCGCGCGCGACGTCCACCACCCGGTTGTCATAGACGGCGAAGCCGGTCTGCGCGTAGCGCGATTTGGGCTTCTTCGGCTTCTCCTCGATCGAGACCACCTTGCGGCCCTTGTCGAACTCGACGACCCCGTAGCGTTCGGGGTCGTGCACCGGGTAGGCGAAGATCGTGGCCCCCCCGGTCTTGCGGGTCGCGGCCTGCAAGTCGCGGGCGATATCGTGGCCGTAGAAGATGTTGTCGCCGAGGATCAGCGCGCAGGGGTCCTTGCCGATGAAGCTTGCGCCGATGATGAAGGCTTGCGGGATGCCTTTCGGCTCGGGCTGCACGGCGTAGGTGAGGTTGATGCCCCAGCGCCCGCCGTCGCCGAGCAGCTGCTGGAAGCGCGGCGTGTCCTGCGGCGTGGAAATGACGAGGATGTCGCGGATGCCGGCGAGCATCAGCGTGGTGAGGGGGTAGTACACCATCGGCTTGTCGTACACCGGCAGCAGCTGCTTCGAGACGACCTGGGTTGCCGGGTAGAGGCGGGTGCCGGAGCCGCCGGCGAGGATGATTCCCTTCATCGTCATTTCCTATTCCCCATTTCCCGGTTTGAGTAGTTCGCCTCGATCCAGCGCTGGTATTCGCCGCTCGTTACACGCTCCACCCACTTCGCGTTGTCCAGGTACCATTCCACCGTCTTGCGCAGGCCGGTCGCGAAGCTCTCCTTCGGCTTCCATCCGAACTCGGCCTCGATCTTGCGCGTGTCCATCGCATAGCGCCGGTCGTGCCCGGGCCGGTCCTTGACGAAGCCGATGAGCTTCTCGTGGGGGGCGTCGCGAGGGCGCGCTTCGTCGAGCAACACGCAGATTGCCCTGGCGACTTCGAGGTTGGTCATCTCGCAGCGGCCGCCGATGTTGTAGGTTTCACCGGCACGGCCCTTGCCGAGCACGAGGCGGACGGCGACGCAATGGTCCTCGACGTAAAGCCAGTCGCGGACGTTCTGCCCGTCGCCATAGACGGGCAGCGGTTTGCGGCGCAGGCCGTTCAGGACCATCAGAGGGATGAGTTTCTCGGGAAACTGGTACGGCCCGTAATTGTTGGAGCAGTTCGTCGTAACCGTCGGCAGGCCGTAGGTGTGGTGGTAGGAGCGCACGAGATGGTCCGATGCGGCCTTGGAGGCGGCGTAGGGGCTGTTCGGCGCGTACGGGGTCGTTTCCGTGAAGGCGGGATCGTGCGGGGCGAGCGAGCCGTAAACCTCGTCGGTGGAGACATGAAGGAACCGGAACCCGCTTCTGTCCGGTTCTTTCAGCTCCGACCAAAAACTCCGCGCCTCTTCGAGCAGGCTGAAGGTGCCGAGGATGTTGGTGTGCACGAAATCGGTGGGGCCGTGGATCGAGCGGTCCACGTGGCTTTCGGCGGCGAAGTGCACGATCGCCCGCGGCCGGTGCTCGCGCAGGAGCTTCCCGACCAGCGCGCGGTCGTTGATGTCGCCCCTGACCAGGAGGTGCCGCGTGTCGCCCTTGAGGTCCGCCAGGTTGTCGGGATTGCCGGCGTAGGTGAGCTTGTCGAGATTCACCACTGGCCCGGATTCGTGGGCAATCCACTGCAACACGAAGTTCGAGCCGATGAAGCCCGCTCCGCCCGTGACCAGAATCAATCCCGACCCCCGTAGATATACGCGCGCATCGGAATGTAAGTGGCTGAATTGTGGTCGTTGTTTGCGATTCGCTATTCTATGCGCAAAGCGTGTTTCAGTGTAGGCTAACGGCGCGGCACGCACGCGGCGCCTGCACAATGAAAAGAATCCTGCTGGTCAAGACCTCCTCTCTGGGCGACGTCATCCACAACCTGCCGGTGGTGAGCGACATTCTGACGGCGCACCCCGGGGCCGAGATCCACTGGGCGGTGGAGGAGTCGTTCGCCGCGATCCCGCGCCTGCACGACGGCGTGGAGCGCGTGCTGCCGGTGGCGATCCGGCGCTGGCGCGCGGGCTGGTGGCGTCCGGACACGCGCCGCGAGATCGCCGATCTCGCGCGCGCGCTGAGGAGCGAGCCCTACGACATCGTCATTGACACGCAGGGGCTGCTGAAGAGCGCCCTCGTCACGTGGCGCGCGCGCGGCACCCGCTGCGGGCTCGATTTCGCGAGCGCGCGCGAGCTGCTCGCCCTGTTCTACGACCGCACGTTTCCGGTTCCCTGGACGCTGCACGCGGTGGAGCGCAACCGCAGCCTCGCCGCGCAGGCGCTGGGCTACGCCGCGCGCGGCGCGGTGGATTACGGCATACGCGCGCCTGCCGCACGGTTCCCGTGGCTGCCGGCGGGCCGTTACGCGGTGCTGGTGCACGCGACCAGCGCCGCCGGCAAGCTGTGGGCCGAGGACAACTGGATCGTACTCGGCGCGCGCCTCGATTCCCGCAACGTGCGCAGCGTGCTGCCGTGGGGCGGCGGCCTGGAGCGGGCGCGCAGCGAGCGGCTCGCCGCCGCGATCCCGAACGCGGTCGTGCCGCCGCCGCTTGTGCTCGAGGAGGCGGCATCGCTGCTCGCCGGCGCCGCCGCCGTGGCGGGCGTGGACACCGGGCTCACGCACCTCGCCGGCGCGCTCAAGGTCCCGACGGCCGGCATCTACGGCGCGACCGATCCCGCGGCGACTGGTCTCTACGGCTGCGCACGCGCCGTCAACGTCGGCGGCGTCGGCGCGCCGCCGTCGGTGAAGGACGTGGCGGGGGTGCTGGAGCGCTTTTTGAGGGAATAGGGAATGGGGAAAGGGGAAAAGCGCGTGCTCGAACACCTTTTCGATATCCCGTCATTGGGCAGTGCCCGATGACCCGGCTTGCCTACACGCTGCTGCTCTACGTCGCGCTGCCATACGTGGTGCTGCGGCTCGCCTGGCGCGCGCGGCGCCAGCGCGGCTATCTCGAGCACGTGGCCGAGCGTTTCGGCCACTACCGGCAGAAACCCGGCGCGCCGCTCATCTGGGTGCACGCGGTGTCGGTGGGCGAGACGCGCGCCGCCGGGCCGCTGATCAGCGCCTTGAGCGCAAGATATCCGCGGCACCGTATCCTGCTCACCCACATGACGCCGACCGGCCGCGAGGCGGGTGAGCAACTGTTCAACCGCCGCGTCGAGCGCTGCTACCTGCCTTACGACTATCCCGGCGCCTGCGCGCGCTTTCTCGAGCACTTCCGCCCCGCGCTGGGCGTGCTGATGGAAACCGAGCTGTGGCCCAATCTCCTTCACGCCTGCCGCAGGCGTGGTATCCCGGTCTATCTGGTGAACGCACGGCTTTCGGAGAAATCGCTCGCCGGCTATCGCCGCTTTCCGGTGCTCGCGCGCGAGAGCGTGCACGCGCTTGCCGCGGTCGCCGCCCAGAGCGAGGACGATGCCGCGCGGCTCGCGGAGGTGGGCGCGGGGAACATCCTGGTCACGGGCAATCTCAAGTTCGACATCGCTCCGCCGCGCGGGCAGCTCGAGCTGGGGCGCGGCTGGCGCGCGCAGTACGGCGCGGGACGGCCGGTGCTGCTCGCGGCGAGCACGCGCGAGGGCGAGGAGGCGCTGCTGCTCGATGCGCTCGCCGGCAGCGCCGTGCCGGAGCTGCTCACCGTGATCGTGCCGCGCCATCCGCAGCGCTTTGGGGCGCTCGCGCAGCTCCTCGCCGCGCGCGGCGTGCGTTTCCAGCGGCGCAGCGAAAACGCCCCGGTCGCCGCGGACACGCGGGTCGTGCTGGGCGACAGCATGGGCGAGATGTTCGCGTATTACGCCGCGTGCGACGTCGCGTTCGTGGGCGGGAGCCTGTTGCCGCTCGGGGGACAGAACCTGATCGAGGCGTGCGCGGTCGGGCGGCCGGTGCTGATCGGGCCGTCCACCTATAACTTCGCGGAGGCGGCGGAACTCGCCGTGCGCGCCGGCGCCGCGCGCCAGGTGCCGGACGCAAAGAGCCTGGTGCGGGAAGCCGAACGCCTGTTGCGCAACCCGGTGGAGATGCAGCGCATGGCGCGGGCCGCGCTCGCTTTCGCCAACGCGCACCGCGGCGCTACGGCGCGCGTGCTCGAGCTTCTCAAGATCGAGCCCGGCGCTCGATAGTCACCGGTTACCTGTCGAGCCAGGCGTTGACCAGCGAGAGGTCGTTTTCGGCGAGGCCGCCGCCGGCGGCCTTGAGGCGCAGCAGCGAGAGGATGTAGTTGTATTTGGCCTGCGCGAGGTCGCGGCGCGTCTGGAACAACTGCTGCTGGGCGTTCAGCACGTCCACCTGCGTCCGCACGCCCACTTCCTGTCCCAGGCGCGTGCTGTCGAGCGAGCTCTGGGAGGAAACGAGCGCCGCTTCCAGCGCTTTCACCTGCGCCAGCCCGTTCACGACCCCTAGGAAAGCCTGGCGCACGGCAAGCTCGGCCTGGCGGCGCGCGTTTTCCAGGTCCTGCCGCGCCTTGTCCTCATTGGCGAGCGCTTCCCGGACCCGCGAGTTGACCAGTCCCCCTTGATACAGCGGCACGGCGAGCTGCACCCCGACCACCTTGCTCGTGGTATCCATGCCCACGCCGCCTTGGCTGCCCGAGCCGCTGCCGGAATCCGAATAGGTGGCGAAGGCGTCGAGCGTGGGGCGGTGCGCCGCGCGGTTGCGTTCGACTTCCCGGGAAGCGAAGGCGAGGCCGGCTTCGGACACCCGCACCTGCGGATTCGCGCGCAACGCCTGCTCGACCCAGTTCGAGAGGTTGTTCGGCTGGGGAAGCGCCGGGCTGAAGCGTTTGCCGAGCGGCGCAAGCCCCGGCGCGGGCCGCCCGATGATCGCCTCCAGGGCCTGACGCCTGATCTCGAGATCGTTCTTCGCCGCGATCTCGCCGGAAGTCGTGATGTCGTAGCGCGCCTGCGCCTCGTTAGTGTCCGTGATGGTGGCCGTGCCGACCTCGAAATTGCGCTTGGCCTGCTCCAGTTGCTGGCCGATGGCCTCGAGCTGCGCCCGGGCAAGCGCCACCGAGTCCTGCGCGAGCAGCACGTCGAAATAGGCCTGCGCGACCCGGACGATCAGGTCCTGTGCGGCTTGCGCGAACACCGCGTCGGACTGCGCGACCTGGGTCTTCGCCTGCTCGTAGCTCGCGAAGTTCTGCGGCCGGTAGAGCGGTTGCGTGACCGAGAGCGACACGGAATTGGAATTGAACTGGGAGTTGCCGCCGGTGACCGTGGGATCGCGCGGCTTCAATTCGCGGTCGTTGTACTGGCTGAAGGCCGACAGCGAGGCCGAGGGCAGCAGCCCGCTGCGGCCCTGCGGCAGCTTCTCCTGGCCCGCGGCCCAGCTCGCGCGCGCCGCGGCGTACACCGCGTCGGCCGACTGCGCGGCGCGGTAGATCTCGATCAGATCGGCGCCCTGCCCCGCCTGTGCGGCGGCCAGCGGCAACGCGAATGATAGCGTAAGGAGCGCACGCATCAACGTCGGGTAATTCGGTGATTGGGTGATTGAGTGATTGGGTTGAGGCCGGCGACGGGATGGTTGCTTAATCACTCAATCACCTGGTCACTAGAAAACGAAGCGCCCGGGCTGCGGAGCGTTCCGGAGCGGGGCGATGCAGGTCTCGAACAGCACCACCGAGTTGCACGCGCCCGCCGCCACGCAGGTGATGAGCCGCGCTTCCATCACCGGAGGCTCGCCCACCACCGCGAGCAGCCTGCCGCCGGGCTTGAGGCTTTTCTGCATCGAGTCCGGCGGCAGCGGCACCGACCCCGTCAGCACGATGGCGTCGTACGGCGCGTGCCGGTCCCAGCCGCGCGCGGCATCGCCGGCTTCCAGCGTGATGTTGGTGATGCCGTGCGCGGCAAACTTCGCGCCGGCGGCCTGCGTGAACTCGGGAACGATGTCCACGCTGTAAACGTGGCCGCCCATGCTCGCCAGCAGCGCCGTCATGTAGCCGCTGCCCGTGCCTACCTCCAGGATCCTGTCGCCGGACGCGGGCGCGAGCTCCTGCAGCATGCGCGCTTCGAGCTTGGGCGCGAGCATCTTTTCCCCGTGGCCGATGGGGATTTCCATGTCGGCGAAGGCGAGCGCGCGGTACTGCGGCAGCACGAACTCCTCGCGCCGCACGCGGAACAGCAGGTCGAGCACCTGCTGGTCGAGCACTTCCCACGGGCGGATCTGCTGCTCCACCATGTTGAAGCGCGCCTGCTCGATGTCCATCCGGGCGTACATCGGTCATTTGCCGGGAACTTGCGGAAGCCGGGATTATCCCATAAAGTAACTTTTGATAGACACGTTAGGGGTCCTGGTTTGAGCTGGATCAACTCAGACCGGGTGAGAGATACCCTTAAAACCTGATACGGGTAATGCCGTCGTAGGGAAGCGTGGCAGAACGCCCTCCGCCCCGCCCCCCTCGCACGGCGCTTCCCGGAGGAACGGCCATGAGTGCCAATCCCAGATTCCTGAGCACGACCGCTCACGTTGACGAAGCGGCGGTGAAGCCGCTTCCGAACTCGCGCAAGGTTTACGTCCCCGGCTCGCGGCCCGACATCCGCGTGCCGATGCGCGAGATCGTCCAGTCGGACACGCCGGCGTCCTTCGGCGCAGAGAAGAACCCGCCGATTCGGGTTTACGACACGTCGGGGCCGTACACCGATCCGAAAACGAAAATTGACATCCGGCGCGGCCTGGAAGCTGTGCGTTTGCCGTGGATCCTGGAGCGGAACGATACCGAGGAACTCACGGGCCCCACGTCGCGTTATGGCCGCGAGCGCGCCGCCGACTTGAAGCTGGCGCAACTGCGCTTCAACCTGGTCCGGAAACCGCGGCGCGCGGTTTCCGGACAGAACGTGACCCAGATGCACTACGCGCGCCGCGGCATCGTCACGCCCGAGATGGAGTTCATCGCGATCCGCGAGAACCAGCGCCTGGATGCGCTCTCGGACCTGCTGCGCCGGCAGCACCCGGGCGAAGCCTTCGGCGCCGCAATCCCGGGGACGATCACCCCGGAATTCGTGCGCGACGAGGTCGCGCGCGGGCGCGCCATCATCCCCGCCAACATCAAC
>DAIDBG010000107.1 GCA_027310225.1 bacterium
GTGCCGGCGCCGGACCGGGCCGCGCCATTCACGGTTGTGAAGCCTGCGCCAGCAACCTCCGCCACAGGCGGTGCCAAGAACCCATGCCATGGCACCGGAGCCAGGAGGCAAGACAGGCGGTGCCCGAAGACCGGGTGGTGGTCTGGCGCGCCTTCGATCTGCAGCCGCCTGAGAAGTGGCTTGAGCGAATCGAGGAATTGCACCGCCTCGGGCGCAATTCGGAGGCCTAGGAGTTTGTCGGACTTTGCCGCGACAAATTCCTGGAGCAAAATCGCTTGCCAAAGTCCGAGAGGCTGCTGGGAGATGCCGGCGGAGCTCAAACGCCGCTTAAGCCTTGAATAATGGCTGGGGCCGCCCCCCCCCGGAAGCAGCCAAGTAAGTTTTGATTTTAATCTCCGAAAACACCATATAATATATTGAAAAATAAACATAAAAATACCATGTGCGGAACCGATATTTGAAGCGTAGGTCCAATTTGCCATCGTCGCAGCGTAACGCAATATGCATGTTTGTTACGTACCGCAGAATAAGGCTGGACAGTGGTGGAATAGAATTGACAAAACGTCAAAAAAACAATAGAGTGCGATTTGGTGCGATGCATCAATCCTGGTTTGGGCTGGGATCAAGCCGGTCATCGGCTGTGACCGTATGGTTGCAGGCGGATACCTGGCCCACTAGAATTAGCCAATTTTTTAATCTGTCCCCCAATCTGTAGTGGTTGGTTCGGACGAACTATAAACAGAGAGGTAGTACCCAAGGCAGGTAACCGTGTGCCGGCGCCATAGTGGGCCGGGGCAAGAAGAAAGGAGGTTTTGCAATGTATGCAAAATCAACCCCACGTATGGAAGGCTTGAGCATGGCTAGGCTGGCACATTGGGTGCGCAGCCTAATGACTTTGCTGGTACTGGGCGCCAGCCTAGTGGCGTTGCTGTTGATCGTGAACCACCAATATGGTCCGCTGATTTTCGGTGAGTCGCTGGAACCCGCAGCGGATGCGCTGAGGCTGACCCAAAACGCAGCACGGCCGGATGGCGATCCGGCACTGCTGCTTTCCGCCGCCGAAGAGGGGCGCTATCGCACGCTGGCGGAGTTCTTGGCCAAGCGTTACCGGGTGTCTCCGGACGTCACCTTCAAGCTCGTGAGCCATGCCCACACCGTGGGCCGGCAGCTCGGACTGGATCCGCTGTTGATCATCGCCGTAATCGCTGTGGAGTCCGGATTCAACCCGATCGCCGAGAGCGACAAAGGTGCAAAGGGCCTGATGCAGGTGATACCCAAGTATCATCCAGACAAGCTCCAGGAATTCGGGGGCGAAAAAGCGGTGTTCGATCCGGTGACGAATATCGTCGTCGGGGCACGGATCCTGAAGGAGTATATCCGCCTGACCGGTAATCTTGGTTCCGCTCTCCAGATGTACGCGGGCGCGCTCGGCGATACCGAAGACCAGTACACCAACCGGGTCATGAGCGAAAAGCGCCGCTTGCAATATGTGTTATCGCGGACGGTTCCTCGCAGCATCCCTCTTAGAACTGCCTCCGCGAATCAATTGCCGTCCACGCCGCTCGATTGAGAGTGGGGCTGCCCGACCCATGGCAACGATCCGGATTGTCTGGAAGGGCGGAAAAGTGACCGCTAACTTACGGGATACCGCCACCGTCAAGCAATTAGTGGCAACGCTCCCCTGCGAAGCAAGCGCCAATACCTGGGGTGAAGAGGTTTACTTCGAATTACCGGTCAAGGCGGCGCTGGAAGCCGACGCCCAGCAGGTGGTGGATCCGGGGACAGTGTGCTTCTGGGTCGAGGGCGCTTCACTCGCACTCCCGTTCGGACCGACCCCCGTTTCCAAGGGCGACGAATGCCGGCTGGTCACCCGCTGCAACGTTCTGGGCAAGATCGAGGGTGATCCGCAGCGGCTTAAGAAGGTGAAGCCGGGCGCTCCCATCCGTGTCGAGCTCATCTCCTGACCGGGGGAACCACCTGGTGGGAGTGAAGTCGCGCGTGGCGAGCATGCCCGCGCCGCCTCGATCAAAGGCGCACCGTATTCCTCGGCGAGGATGCGAGTATCCGGCTGATCGAGCCGCGCTGCTTTCAGGAATTTCATCACGCGCCCCGGATGGGGAAGTCCCGCGCCTATAATAGGCAGATTACGACCCGCGGTCACTGAGTACCGGAGGAAAACGGCATGGCGCAACCACCGGAACTGCCCAAGGACTGGCTCGAGTTCATGCAGAAGATGTGGAACCCGATGTCGTTCCCCATCCCCGGCATGGGGATGCCCACCGTCGACATCGGGGAGATCGAGAAGAAGATCGGCGAGTTGAAGACGGTGGAAACGTGGCTTACCATGAATGTCGGTTTCGTGCAGATGACGATCAAGGCGCTGGAGATGCAGAAATCAGCTCTCGAGTCACTCGCTGCCGGGGCGGCGAAGAACAAGCCGGCGGATAAGAAATAAAAAACGGCCAGCATCTGCTGGCCGTTTTACTGGGGTGGACCCGTTACGCCGCAAGCGTTGCGGGATCGAAGAAAGGCTTGCCGCCCTTGATTTGCGTGCGGTGCATCAGGCGCCGCGTGGTCGGATCGAAGGCGTCTCTCCGGTGCATGGCGCAATGATTGTCCCACATCACGAGATCACCCACCTTCCACTTCTGATGTAGCCCCTGCGCAGTTCGCCCGCGCTGTTGCGGCTCGAATCGTGCTTGCATTGCAAGCCGGTGATCGCGCGCCTGAGCTCGGCGGGCAGGGTTTCGTACGCAAGGTACATGTTGCTGAAACTGGTGTCGCCGCCTGCCGGCGCACCTCGATCGAGTAGAGGAGGCTGCCGATCGGGCAGTTCTCGTTGTAGGACATGTCGGTATGCCATTCCGCCTCGTAATGGCCAAGGTTGCCGATCGGCTTGCCGTCCATCATATCCATGAAGCCTCCCTCGGATTTCGCGCCGTGCCATGCTAATGCCGCCGGTGCCGCCCGGCAAGTCGCGTGCCTTCGCGCGCCCGGCGGCGCATAATTAACCCCGATCCGGCTGCTTTGCGCCGGATAAGCATTCCGGCAGTCGCGTTTTCAAAGGAGGACAGCCATGGCCAGCAGTGTTCGCAAGACCGCCTATTTCAGCATGAAGACTCTCAACCGCGCCGGCCAAGGCGCGAGATTGCTCAACGGCCTCGCCGCCCACGGCGTCAACCTGCTCGCCTTCACCGGATTTCCCAACGCCGGGCGCGCGCAGGTGGATTTCATTCCCTACGATGTCGTCAAGTTCACGCGCGCCGCGCGCAAGCTCGGCCTGAAGATGAGCAGGAAGAAGACGGTCTTCCTGGCCCAGGGCTCGGACAAGGCGGGGGCCGTCGCCGCAATCTGCGGCAGGCTCGCAAAGGCCGGCATCAACATGGTGGCGATGGACGCGGTCGCCGCCGGTAAGGGCCGCTTCGGCGCCATCTTCTGGGTCAAGCCGCGCGACATCGCCAAGGCCACGCGGGTGCTGAACGCCCGTTAGGCGGGATTGGCGGGTCGCGCGCGGCGGGTGGCGGCGCGACCAGCCACGCGAGTCCACAACCTGGAGTGCCGCGCGCGGCGATCGTGCGGCGCGCCGGTGAACTATGGTTTAATCACACGCTGCGAATCGCAGCCATCATCGCAGCCTTTCAGGCAACACCAGGAGGGAAAACCACCATGCCTTACGCAATGCGTATCTATGAACACGGCGGGCCCGAGAAACTGCGCTGGGAAGAAGTCCAGGTCGGAGATCCGGGGCCGGGCCAGGTGCGGGTGCGCAACACCGCCGTCGGACTCAACTTCGTGGACACCTACCAGCGCAGCGGACTGTATGCCATGTCGCTGCCGTTCACGCTTGGCTCGGAAGGTGCCGGCGTGGTGGAGGCGGTCGGCCCCAAGGTGAAGGAGATCAAGGTCAGCGACCGCGTGGCGTACTCCGGGCCGGTCGGTGCCTACGCCGAGGTGCTGCTGCGGCCCGCGGACCGGCTGGTGAAGATTCCCGCCGGCGTGGAGGACAGGACGGCGGCGGCGATGATGTTGAAAGGCCTCACGGCGCAGTACCTCATCCGCCGCACCTACCGTGTCAAGAAGGGCGACACCATACTCATGCATGCGGCGGCGGGCGGCGTCGGCCTGATCCTGTGCCAGTGGGCAAGGCATCTCGGCGCTACCGTGATCGGGACCGTCGGCAGCGACGAGAAAGCCGGGCTCGCGAAGAAAGCGGGCTGCAAGCACGTTATCGTGACCTCGCGCGAGAAATTCGTCGAGCGCGTCAAGGAAATCACCAGGGGCCGGGGCGTGCCGGTGGTTTACGACGGCGTGGGCAAGGACACCTTCATGGGCTCGCTCGACTGTCTGCAGCCGCTCGGCCTGATGGTGAGCTTCGGCAACGCCTCGGGGGCGGTGCCACCCGTCAACCTGGGCATCCTGTCGCAGAAGGGGTCTCTCTTCGTGACGCGCCCGACGCTGGCGTCCTACACCGCGAGCCGCGAGGACCTGGTGAGCGCGGCGCGCGAGCTCTTCGCGGTGGTGAGGAGCGGCAAGGTCAGGATCTCGGTCAACCAGACCTATCCGCTGCGCGAGGCGGCGCAGGCGCAGCGCGATCTGGAGTCCCGCAAGACGACCGGCTCTACTGTTCTGATCCCGTAGGAGTTTGTCGGACTTTGTAGGCAGGCGCTTTTGTTTTTAATCAGCGTTTACCTGCGGCTAATTTTCAGGCGTTGTCAGCGGCGCGTCTTGAACTTCTCGGTTGCTTTCACCAGCGCGGCGCAGATGCCGGGCTCCCACGCGGAATGCCCGGCATCGGGCACCACGATGTAATCGGCCTGCGGCCACGCGCGGGCGAGATCGTCGGCGGTGACGATGGGGCACACCGCGTCGTAGCGCCCCTGCACGATCGTGCAGGGCAGGCCGCGGATGCGCCCGATGTTTTCCAGCAACGCGTTCTCCGGCAGGAAGATGTCGTGGCTGAAGTAGTGCGCCTCGATGCGCGCGAGCCCCAGCGACACCACGTCCCCCGCGAAGTAGGCGACGGTTTCCGGGCTCGGCAGCAGCGTCGAGCACGCGCCCTCGTACGTGCTCCAGGCGCGTGCCGCAGTCATGTGCACCGCCGGGTCGGGGTCGGTGAGGCGCCGGTGGTAGGCGGCGAGCAGGTCGCCGCGCTCCGCGGCGGGGACGGCTTCGGCGAAGACGCGCCACGCCTCGGGAAACAGATTGCGCAGACCGTAGAGAAACCACTCGATCTCGCTCCGGCGGCAGAGGAACACCCCGCGCAGGATGAAGCCCGTGCACCGCTCCGGGTGCGCTTCGCCGTAAGCGAGGGCGAGCGTGCTGCCCCACGAGCCGCCGAACACGAGCCAGCGCTCGATGCCGAGATGACCGCGCAGCCGCTCGATATCGGCGACGAGATGCGGCGTGGTGTTGTCGCGCAGCTCGCCGAGCGGCGTGGAGCGGCCCGCCCCGCGCTGGTCGAAAATGACGATGCGATAGTGGGCGGGGTCGAAGAAGCGCCGGTGCCCCGGCGCCGCCCCGGCACCGGGACCGCCGTGCAGGAACAGGGCCGGCACGCCCTGCGGATTGCCCGACTGCTCCCAGTACATGGCGTGCACGCCGTCGAGGCGGAGCATGCCCGTGCTGTAGGGCTCGATTTCGGGGTAGAGTTCCGCGCGCGGCGCGCAGGAAACGTCGGCCATGGCGGAGGATTTTATGCGGCACCGGCCGAAAAACCTAGCGCGGCGGCGCGCGGGCCGGAAATGGGGCGCGGGACTTCCGGTATAATTTCCGCCAAACCGGAAGCGGCGCTCCGGCTTAACTGCGCGCCCCGGAACAGACGCCGGGTGCCATTCAACGCGCGCGATCACCCTCGCTTTTCTTATGGATGAACAACTCCTCAAGGCAGCGCTCGAGTACCACCGCACGCCCGTTCCCGGCAAAATCTCGATCGCTTCCACCAAGGGCCTCGTCAACCAGCGCGACCTCGCGCTCGCCTATACTCCCGGTGTCGCCGCGGCGTGCGAGGCGATCGCCGCCGATCCCGCCGAAGCGCGCAACCTCACCGCACGCGGGAACCTCGTGGCGGTGATCACCAATGGCACGGCCGTGCTCGGCCTGGGCGCGATCGGCCCGCTTGCCTCCAAGCCGGTCATGGAAGGCAAGAGCGTGCTGTTCAAGAAGTTCGCCGGCATTGATGTCTTCGACATCGAGGTGAACGAGCGCGACCCGGAGAAGCTGGTCGAGATCATCGCCAGCCTCGAGCCCACTTTCGGCGGCATTAACCTCGAGGACATCAAGGCGCCCGAATGCTTCGTCGTGGAGAGGGAGCTGCGCAGCCGCATGAAGATCCCGGTGTTCCACGACGACCAGCACGGTACCGCAATCATCGTCGGCGCTGCGATCCTGAACGGCCTCAAGGTCGTCGGCAAGGACATCCGGCAGGTGAGGCTGGCCGTCTCCGGCGCCGGCGCGGCGGCGCTCGCCTGCCTCAACCTCCTGGTGGACATGGGCCTGCCCCGCTCGAACATCGTGGTGACCGATATCAAGGGCGTGGTTTACAAGGGACGCAAGGAGGAGATGGACCCGGAGAAGGAGCGCTTTGCGATCGAGACCCGGGCGCGAACGCTCGCAGAGGTCATCGCAGGCGCCGACGTTTTCCTCGGACTCTCCGCGGGCGGCGTGCTCAAGCCCGAGATGGTCGGGCGCATGGCGGCGCGGCCGCTCATCCTCGCGCTCGCCAATCCCGAGCCGGAGATCCGGCCGGAAGCGGCGAAAGCGGTCAAGCCCGATGCGGTGATCGCGACCGGCCGCTCGGATTATCCGAACCAGGTCAACAACGTGCTGTGCTTCCCCTTCATCTTCCGCGGCGCGCTCGACGTCGGCGCCACCACCATCACGCGCGAGATGGAGCTCGCTGCGGTGCGGGCGATCGCGGAACTCGCGCAGGCCGAGCAATCGGACATCGTGGCCATGGCCTACGGCGAGCAGAACCTGAGCTTCGGGCCCGAGTACATCATTCCCCGGCCGTTCGACCCGCGGCTGATCGGCAAGATCGCGCCGGCAGTGGCGCGCGCCGCCATGGCGAGCGGCGTGGCGACGCGCCCGATTGCCGACTTCGACGCCTACGGCGAGCGCCTCGGCCAGTTCGTCTATCACTCCGGTTTGATCATGAAGCCGGTGTTCGCTGCGGCGAAGGCCTCCCCCAGGCGCCTGGTATACGCGGAAGGAGAGGACGAGCGGGTGCTGCGCGCCGCGCAGGTCGTGGTGGACGAGGGGATGGCGCGCCCGACGCTCGTCGGCCGGCCGCAGGTCGTCCAGATGCGCATCGAGCGGCTCGGGTTGAGGTTGAGGCGCGACAAGGACTACGACTTGGTTGATCCCAACAACGATCCGCGCTACCGCGAGTACTCGATGGCCTACCACACGCTCGCGGAGCGCAAGGGGGTGACGCCGCAGATCGCGAGGCTCGAGATGCGTCGGCGCTACACCCTGATCGGCGCGATGCTCATGCACATGGGCGCTGCGGACGCGATGCTGTGCGGGGCCGTCGGCCGTTACCACAGCCATCTGCGCTTCATCGACCACGTCATCGGGCTGCGCCCGGGAGCGAAACATTACGCCGCGATGAACCTGCTGCTGCTTCCCCGCCGTACGGTGTTCATCTGCGACACCTACGTCAACTTCGATCCCACCGCCGAGCAGATCGCGGAGATGACGGTGCTCGCGGCCGAGGAAATCCGCCGTTTCGGCATCGCGCCCAAGGTCGCGCTGCTGTCGCACTCCAGTTTCGGCACCGCCGGCACGGCCACGGCGCTGAAGATGCGCCGGGCGCTCGATCTGCTCGGGACCCTTGCGCCGGACCTCGAGGTGGAGGGCGAGATGCACGGCGACGCCGCGCTGTCGGAGGAGATCCGCAGGCAGGTGTTTCCGAATTCGCGCCTGAAGGGCGAGGCGAACCTGCTGATGATGCCGACGCTGGACGCCGCGAACATCGCGTTCAACCTGCTCAAGACCGCCGCCGGCGACGGCATCACGGTGGGGCCCATCCTGCTCGGGGTCGCCCGGCCGGTGCACATCATCACGCCGTCGTCCACCGTGCGCCGCATCGTGAACATGACGGCGCTCACCGTGGCGGACGCCGCGGCGCAGCGCGGCGACCAGAGAACCCTCCTGTAAGTAAGCCTCCAACCGCCGAGGTTTGCCATGACGAAAAGAACCCGCCTCGAGCACGACACCCTGGGCCGGATCGAGGTGCCCGCGGACCGCCTGTGGGGCGCGCAGACGCAGAGAAGCCTGGCGCATTTCCACTTCCCGGGCGAGACCATGCCGCTCGAGGTGGTGCGGGCGCAGGTGCTGGTGAAGAAAGCGGCGGCGCTCGTCAACATGGCGCTCGGCGTGCTCGACGGGAAGAAAGGCGCTGCCATCGTCCGGGCCGCCGACGAAGCGCTCGCCGGCAATCTCGACGATCACTTCCCGCTGGTCGTCTGGCAGACCGGCTCCGGCACCCAGACCAACATGAACGTCAACGAAGTACTCGCCAACCGCGCCTCCGAGATCCTCGGCGGTGAGCGCGGCGAGGCGCGGCTGGTGCATCCCAACGACGACGTCAACAAGGGCCAGTCCTCCAATGACACCTTTCCGACCGCGATGCACGTGGCGGCGGTGAGCGCGCTCGAGCGGCATTTGAAGCCGGCGGCGAAGAAGCTGCGCGACACGCTGGACCGGAAGGCGGGGAAATTCGCGAAGATCGTCAAGACCGGCCGCACCCACCTTCAGGATGCGACCCCGCTTACGCTGGGCCAGGAATTCTCCGGTTACGTCTCGCAGCTCGACCACGGCTTCAGCCACGTGGAGCAGGCGCTGCCGCACCTCTGCGAACTTGCGCTCGGCGGCACCGCCGTCGGCACCGGCCTGAACGCCCACCCTGAATTCGCCGGGAAGGTCGCGGCCGAGCTGGCGCGGCTCACCGGGCTGCCGTTCGTCACCGCGCCCAACAAGTTCGAGGCGCTCGCTTCGTGCGACGGCGTGGTGCACGCGCACGGGGCGCTGAAGACGCTCGCCGCCTCCCTCATGAAGATCGCCAACGACATCCGCTGGCTCGCGTCGGGCCCGCGCAGCGGCATCGGCGAGCTCGTCATCCCCGAGAACGAGCCGGGCAGCTCGATCATGCCGGGCAAGGTCAACCCCACCCAGTCGGAATCCATGACCATGGTGTGCTGCCAGGTGTTCGGCAACGACGTCGCGATCAATTTCGGCGGTGCGTCGGGCAATTTCGAGCTGAACGTCTTCCGGCCGCTCGTGATTCGTAACTTCCTGCACAGCGCAAAGCTCCTTGCCCATGCGTGCGAGAACTTCGACGGGCACTGCGCCGCGGGCATCGAGCCCAACCGCGAGCGCATCGAAAAGCTCATGCGCGAGTCGCTGATGCTGGTCACCGCGTTGAATCCCCACATCGGCTACGAGAAAGCGGCGGCGATCGCCAAGAAGGCGCACAAGGAGGGCACCACGCTGAAGGAGGCGGCACTCGCGCTCGGCTATGTCACTGAGCAGCAGTTCGACGAGTGGGTCAGGCCCGAGGACATGGTCGGAAAAAACTGAGATCAGCCGCAGAGGACGGATTTCACAGAGGAAAAAAGCGAAGAACGGAAGTCTTGACATGTAACTTGAATCTACATGTAACTTGAATCTCTCCGTGTTCTGTCATCTCTGTGGCTAAAAGGGTTCAGGTGAGTGATCAACGCGTCGCGGTCGTCACCGGCGCCAATCGCGGCATTGGATTCGAGATCTGCCGCCAGCTGGGGAGACGCGGTGGAATCCGCGTCTTCCTGACCGCAAGGAACGAGACCAAAGGAAACGCGGCCGCCCGGAAGCTTCGTGGCGAAGGACTCGACGTCGAGTTCCATCCTCTCGATGTCACGAGCGGACAAAGCGTCGAAACGTTTGCAGGCTGGCTGGAAAGCACGTGCAGACGTTGCGACATCCTCGTC
>DAIDBG010000108.1 GCA_027310225.1 bacterium
GCGCCAGCGCGGCGCCCGAGACCTCGCCGCGCTCCGAGAGCAGGGCGTGGCACAGGCCGGCGGCCTTCCGCGCCTTGCGGTCGGCGCGAGCGGCGGGATCCGCATGGACGATCCTGCGGACGAGGCGGGTGAAAAAAGACTTTCCGGGCATGCGGGGGATGCTAGCCGATGAGCATGGCACGCGCAACCGCGTTCGCCGCGGGGCGGCGCCCGCGCTTGACCCCTTCCGGCCCCTGTTCTAATCTTGAGGCACGCGTCATATTTTCAGGAATATAACGGGTTTCCGGAGCGCATATGGACAGTGTGGACCTTCAGGCGCTGAGAAGCGCACGCGACTGGGTAAGTGCCGGACGCCGTGTGGTGATGGCGACCGTGATCCACACGTGGGGCTCGGCGCCGCGGCCGATCGGCGCGCTCACCGCGATCCGCGACGACGGCCTGGTGGTGGGCTCCGTCTCGGGCGGATGCATCGAGGACGACATGATCCTCCAGGTACGCGAGCGCAAGCTCGTCGGGGACCGGCCCGCGACCACCAAGTACGGCGTCACGGCCGAGGAAGCGAAGCGCTTCGGGCTGCCGTGCGGCGGCACGATCGAGCTCGTGCTCGAGCCGCTGACGAAGGAGAGCGGGCTCGACGAGCTGCTCGCGCGCGTCGAGCGCCATGAGCTCGTGATGCGCCGGCTCGACATGGAGACCGGGCGCGTGACGATCGGCCCGGCCAAATGGTCCGACCAGCTCGCCTTCGACGACGGGACGCTGGTGACCGTGCACGGGCCGCGCTGGCGGCTGCTCATCATCGGTGCGGGCCAGCTCTCGGAGTACCTCGCGCAGATGGCGCAGGCGCTCGACTACCAGATCACCGTGTGCGATCCACGCGAGGAGTATGCCGACACCTGGGACGTGCCGGGCGTGGAACTGAAGCGCGGCATGCCCGACGACATCGTCACCGAGATGAACCTCGACGGCCACAGCGCCGTGATTACGCTCACGCACGATCCGAAGCTCGACGACATGGCGCTGCTCGAGGCGTTGAAGTCCCCGGCGTTCTACGTGGGCGCGATCGGCTCGAAAAAGAACAACGACGCGCGCAGGAAGCGCCTCGCCGAATTCGATCTCTCACAGCAGGAAATCGCGCGCCTGCACGGCCCGGTCGGGCTCAAGATCGGGAGCAAGACGCCGCCGGAGATTGCCGTTGCGATCCTCGCGGAGATGACCGCCATCCGCAACGGCGTGAAAGTCCCCGATTTCATGGAGCCGGAGAAGGCAACCGCGGCGGGCTGCATCACCTGAGAGGAATTCGCCGCCAGGATCGGGCGGCGAATTCCCTGTTTGAGGCATTTTCCCCCGTATCGGGAATTTTCATTGAGTCTTCGCATTACAATAGCAAGCGGAGACTCGAAATGCGCATAGGCATCATCGGGGGCGGCACCATCGCCCGGCTCATCCTCCGGCACATCCGGCGCGGTGATCTCGGCAGGGCCCGCGTCGTCGCCATCGCCGGCCGCAGCGCGGCCTCCCGGGGCAGGGCGCTCGCGCGTGAGCACCGCGTCGAATTCGTGACCGGCTTCAGGGACCTGCTCGCGCAGAAGCCGGATGTAGTGGTGGAGGCGGCTTCGCACGAGGCGGTGCGCGAGTACGGCGAGGCGCTGCTCAGGAAGGGCGTCGCGCTGATCGTGCTCTCCGGCGGGGCGTTGTGCGACGATGCATTGCGCGCGAAGCTCGAGCGCGCAGCGCAAAAGAGCGGCGCGCTGCTCCACGTACCCTCGGGCGGCATCGGCGGGCTCGATGCGCTGAAGGCGGCGTGCATCGCCGGCGTGGACGAGGTGACGATCACGGTCACCAAGCCGCCCGCGGCGTGGAAGGGCATCGAGTACGTCGAGGAACTCAAGGTGGACCTCGATCGCCTGCACGAGCCGCTCGCCCTCTACGACGGGCCCGCGCGTGAAGGCGTGCCGCTGTTTCCCGCCAACGTGAACATCGCGGCGGTACTTTCGATGGCGGGCGTCGGCTTCGACAAGACGCGCCTGAAGGTCGTTGCTGATCCCGCGTTAAAGCACAACACGCACTTCATTGAGATCAGAGGCAAGACCGGCAACATCAACGTCAAGCTCGAAAACGTGCCGGCGCCGGATAATCCGAAGACGGCGTGGCTCGCGTGCTACAGCGCGCTCGCGGCGCTGAAAGCGGCGGGCTCGCCGGTGCGTTATGGAACTTGAAGAGGTGACTCGTTGTTCGTCCCTCGTTTTTCGATTGTGCTACTGCGCGCGCGAATGCATTCGCGGTCCTGCGACTAGCGAATAACGTGAAACGAGCAACGAGCAACGATCCAGATGAAGCTCCCATACGACTCCTCCAGCCCCGAGGCAGAGGCCATCCGGCAGCGGTATCTCAAGGTGGATGCCGCGACCGTTGCCGACGTGCTCGACGCGCTCGGCTATTCCCACCAGGGGCTCGCGCCGCAATTCGCGCCGTATCCGGAGAACGCCGGCAAGCTCGCGGGCTGGGCCTACACCATCTGCGGCGAGATGCGGCCGTACGCCGGTGGCGGCGACCCGGACAAGATGAAAGCGGTGGACGGCATCAAGGCGGGCTGCGTGAGCGTGTGGAGCGGGCAGGGTGACGGCGTGTGCTTTTTCGGCGAGCTGATCGCGCTCGGCATGAAGGTGCGCGGTTCGACCGGCGCGCTGGTGGACGGAGGCATCCGCGACATCGAGTGGATCGCGAAGCAGAAATTCCCGGTCTATGCGCGCTACCGCACCCCGGTGCAGTCCATCGGCCGCTGGAAGGTCACGGCATGGCAGGTGCCGGCCTACCTTCCCGGCGCGACCAAGCAGCATGTCATCGTCAATCCGGGCGATTTCGTGCTGGGAGACGTGGACGGGATCGTGGTCGTTCCCTCGGATGCGGTCGAGAAGGTGCTCAACGAGGCCGAACGGCTGACCACGACCGAAATGAAAATCCGCGCCGAGCTCGACGCCGGCGCCACGCTCGAGCAGGTGCTCGCCAAGTACGGGCACATTTGACGGCGGTGACTGACTGGTGACTTGTGACTGATGCAGTAAGGGAAATCGCGCCGCTGCCGGCCGCCACCGTGACGCTCGTGCGCGATACACCGCGCGGGGTGGAGGTGCTCATGCTGCAGCGGAACTTCCGCTCGGGGTTCATGCCCGGGATGCACGTGTTTCCAGGCGGTGCGCTCGACGAGGCCGACGGCGCCGCGGAACTCCACGCGTTGTGCGCCGGGCTCGATGACGCCGCGGCGAGCCGCGCGCTGGGCGTCGAGCGCGGGGGACTTGCCTACTGGATCGCGGCGATCCGCGAGTCGTTCGAGGAGGCGGGCGTGCTGCTCGCCCGCGACGCGCGGGGCGGACTGTTGTCGCTCGTGGAGCGCGAGCGGGCCGCGCGTTTCCGCGAGCATCGCAAAAGCCTCGAAGCCGGTGAGCGCCTGTTGAACACCGTGCTCACGGCGGAGGGCCTGCGGCTCGCGGCGGACCGCCTGACGTACTTCAGCTACTGGATCACCCCGGAAGGTGCGCCGCGCCGCTACGACACGCGGTTCTTCGCGGCGGTGGCGCCGGAGGAGCAGGAAGCTTCGCACGACGGGAGTGAGACCATTGCTCACGCCTGGGTCCGGCCGGCCGACGCGCTCGACCGCTGCCGCAGCGGCGAGTACCAGATGCGCACGCCGACGGTCAAGACACTCGAACAGTTCGCGGATTATTCCACGGCCGCCGCGCTGCTCGCGGCACTGCGCGCCCCGCGCGAGATCCGGCCGATCCTGCCGCGCCTCACGAAGGACGGCCGGCGCCTGCTGCCGGGCGATCCGGGTTACGAAGAGGCGGCGACGGCCGAGGGGCGGGGCAAATGGAAAATCTAGAACGGGGAATAGGGAATGGGGAATGGAAGAAACGATAGTCCCGGGTGAGATCATCCGGCTGGACGATCTCGTCTGCCGCGTGACGGCGCCCAATCCCGGCGTGATGACCGGGCCGGGCACCAACACCTATATCGTGGGCCGGGAGGATCTCGCGCTGATTGACCCGGGCCCGGAGAGCGCGCCGCACTTGGCGGCGATGCTCGAGGCGGTCGGCGGGCAGCTGAAGTGGATCTTCTGCACCCACACCCACCTTGACCATTCGCCGGGCGCGAGGGCGCTCAGGGAGGCGACCGGCGCCAAGGTGCTCGGTTTTGCTCCGGCGCCGGACGACGGCAGGCAGGACACGGCGTTCAAGCCCGACCTCGTGCTGCGCGAGGGCGACGTGATCTCCCTGCACGGATTCAGGCTGCGCGCGATCCATACGCCGGGACACGCTTCGAACCATCTGTGCTATTTGCTCGAGGAACAGAGGCTGCTCTTCACCGGCGACCACGTCATGCAGGGCTCGACGGTGGTGATTTCGCCGCCGGACGGCGATATGACGGTCTATCTCGAATCTCTCGAACGGCTGCTGTCCCTCGACCTTGCCGCGCTCGCACCCGGGCACGGGCACGTGATCGGGAAGCCGCATGACGAAGTGCGGCGGCTGCTCGCGCACCGCATGAAGCGCGAGCAGAAAGTGGTCGCCGCGTTCGGCCACAAGAACCCCGCAACCCTTGACGAGCTGCTGCCGTTCGTTTACGACGACGTGCCGCAGCGCATCCACGCCGTCGCGCGGCGCTCGCTCCACGCGCACCTGATCAAGCTCGCGCGCGAGGGCAGGGTCTCGGAAGGAAACGGGAGCTGGCGCTTGCCGGCTTGATAAGGCGTGACGAAACGGGAGAACGCATGAGACCTGCACGAGAACTTGTGAGCGTCGTCAGGCTCTTTACGACGCTCATCAGAACCACGTGGGTTTCCCGACCCGGTCCGGAAAGATCTTCTCGAAGGCGGCGTAGAAGGGCCGTGCGATCTTGTTGAACCCCTCCCTGGTCGGGTGCAGCTCGTTGGCCCAGTCGCCGGCGCTCAGCAGGCCGCGCGTATCAACGAAGTGATAGCGGGTGCCGGCGAGGCCGAGCTGCACGGCAGCGAGTCCGTCTATGAAAATCCTGACGATCTCGCACCGCAGCCCCTGCGGCACCTTGAGCGCGTCGAAGGAGGGTTTCAGCCACGGCGAGAGCCACAGCAACCCCTTGCCGGTGGCGTGCGCGTAGTCGTAGCAATGGGTCACGATCGGGACGCCGGGGCAGAAGATGTCCCTGAGATAGACGATCCGCTGGTAGCCTTTGCGCACGTCCGAAAACAGCTTGTCCACCGCTTTCTTCCTGAGCCAGCTCCCGGCGCTGGAGCCGCTCCCCTTCCTGAGCAGCGGATCGAGGTCCTCGGGACCCGCGAAATCGTTGCCGCCGCCGCTTACCACGATCATGCCCACCGTTTCCGCCTCCCATTGCAGGAACGTCGTGAGATCGTTGAGCATCGCCTTGCCGGGCAACGCGATTTCCATCCCGTTGACGCCGATGGCGCAGATGTCGAGCGACTGACCGCGCCCGAAATCGAGGAAGCGGTCGCACAGGTTGCCCACGCCGGGGATCGGGTACCAGAACCACGAGTCGCCGAAGCACAGCACGACCGGCGCGCCGGCGTCGTCGCGGGGATGATATTGCTGCCATGCCGCGAGGCCGTATTTCAGGGCCATCGCTGCTGCCTCCAGTCGCAGGAATTTACCCGGGCGGGCCGCCGTCCCGTGCGAACGATTGTGCGCCGCGGGGCACCGTCCTTCAAGCGCGCGCGGCGGGCAGTTGAAGGGCGGGCCCGTCCGTCCTACATTAGACGGCGAAAGACCGGCAGCACAGCGGATCGGTCTGGCGTTCACCGTTCAGCGCTCACTGTCCACCGTTCCGTTCACCGGTTGCGACCATGCCTGCGAACCTGACGCCGGAGTACAAGACCGCGGAAGCGGGCTTCCGCCACGCGCGCGATCCCCGCGAGCGCCTGGTGTGGTTGCGCGAGATGCTGCGCACCATCCCCAAGCACAAGGGCACGGATCACCTTCAGGCGGACATCAAGAGCCGCATCAGGGAGCTGTCCGAGGAGCTCGAAGCGCCGAAGAAGGGCCCGGCGCGCAGCGGCCCGTCGCACGTGGTGCGCCCCGAGGGCGCGGCGCAACTCGCGCTGATCGGACCGCCGAATTCCGGCAAGTCCTCGCTGCACGCGCGGCTCACCGGCTCCAACGCCCACGTCGCGTCGTACCCCTTCACCACCCTGCATCCCGAGCCGGGGATGATGACGCATGAGGACGTGCACTTTCAGCTCGTGGACCTGCCCGCGGTTTCGCCCGGGCATCCGGTGCCGTGGCTCGCCTCCGCCCTGCAGACGGCGGACGCGTGCCTGCTCGTCGTGGACCTGGGCGAATCCTCCTGCCTCGATCAGGTCGAGGCGCTGCACGCGATCCTGCGCGGGAAGCACGTGACGCTTACCGGGCGCTGGGACGGCGCCCCGGGCGGCGCCGATGCCGGCGACGACGATCCTTTCGCGCTCCGGCTGCCCGCGCTCATGCTCGCCAACAAGGCGGACCTCGCCGCGGACGAGACGGCGGAAGTGGAGGTCTTTCGCGAGCTGACCGGGGTGGACTATCCGGCGCTCGCGATCTCGGCGAAGACGGGACAGGGACTCGGTGAAGTCGGGGCCTGGCTGTTCGGGCACCTTGGCATCGTGCGCGTTTATACCAAGACGCCCGGCAGGCGCCGAGAAGGACCGGCCGTTCACGTTGCGGCGCGGGCAGACCATCGAAGATGTCGCCCGGCTCGTGCACAAGGACCTCGCGCACTCATTGAGGTATGCGCGGGTGTGGGGCAGAAGCGGTTTCGGAGGACAGCAGGTCGGACGCGAGCACGTCGTCGAGGACGGCGATGTCATCGAGCTCCACGCCTGACGGCTTCGGCGATCGCGGGAATGTCCGGGATGGCGTTGCTGCGCTTCGGCGTGGTGACGCCGATGCCGCGGACGCGGTTCTGCTTGATGAACGGGATCGTCGAGGGCAGGCTGCCGAAGAGGACCTGGATCTGGCCGCCGAGAAGATCGTTCAACGCCGGGCCGGTGCCCTTGTACGGCACGTGCGTGAGCCTCGTGCCGGCGAGCTGGTTGAACAGCTCGGTGATGAGATGGGTGAAGCCGCCGGTGCCGGTCGAGCCGTAATTGAGCTTGCCCGGGCTCGCCTTGTCATAGGCGATCAGCTCCTTGATGCTCTTGATGGGTACCGCGAGCGGCAGCGCCATGATGTCGGTGCCGCCCCCGGCGCAAACGGCACGACGAGTCGAATCGGCCTGCCGGGGTACTTCTGCTGGGCCTCCGCGGCTCCCGCGGCGGTCAGCAAAGTGACTGCGGCTAGCGTGATAAGCGTGCGAGTGTTGCTCATGGATCACCTATCGCGCGTTACGCGGTTTGCAGCTGTTTCGCGCGCTTGCCGGCGAGCAGCCCCAGGAGTTCCTTGACGGAGCGGCGCTCGATATCGAGCACGGCAGCTGCAATGTCGTCCACCGGCAGTTGCGGATTGATGCCGCGGAATTTCTCGATGATGCCCTGCGCGCCGACCGGGCTGGCGGGCGAGCCGAGCGGATCGAGCATGTCCACCCGCACCCACTGGTCCTGGTCCTTGACCGCCACCCAGGCGGCGAATTTCGCCGGGTAGAGCTGGTCGAGGGCGAGATCGTGCTCGAGCTCGATGCGCTGCGCGAGGTCCGTGAGGGCCGGGTCGGAGAGCTTCGCGTCGCTGAACTGCGGCGGCAGCACCTGGCCTTCGAGCAACGCCGCGGCGACGACGTAACGCAGGCTCATCTGCGCGTTGAGCGCCGTGCTCGGGACATAGTCGAAGCCGCATTGGATGCCCACCACCTTCGCCATGCCCACGCGCACGCGCCGCTTCACGTCCCACGGCGTGCCCAGCCGCCGGCGCAGCTCGAACGCGGCATCCACGTAGGAGTGCGTGCTGCCGCAGCAGGAATACGGCTTGATGCGGTTCGCGTCGAGCTGATAGACCACGCCGAGGTCGGCAGTGAGCGGCGCGGGATCCGAAGCATCCGAAAACGCCTTCAGCACGCCGCCGTCGTGGAATTCGTAGATCTGCGTCGGGCCGGTGAAGCCGAGCGCGGCGAGTTCCGCCGCGAGCACGCCGGAATACGCCGCGCGACCCGCATGGAAACGCTTGCTCATGGCGCCATCGGCATTGAACGCCCACAGCCCGGAGCCCTGGGTGCCGGCGAGACCCAGCGCCCACGCCGTCCGCTCTTCGTCGAGCCCCAGGAGCACCGCGCACGCGGCGGCGGCGCCGAAAGGACCGCACACGCCGGTCAGGTGCCAGCCGCGTAGCCGCGCGGCGGAAGGATTGAGCGCGAGGCTCGAGCGGATCATGACTTCGTAGCCGGCGGCAAGCGCGGTCACGAGCCGCTCGCCGCCGGAGCCGAGCTTTTCCGCCATCGCGATCGCCGCGGGCGCGACCACCGCTCCGGCATGGAGCTTGGCGTTGTGATAGTCGTCAAGCTCGAAGGCGTGCGCCGCGGTGCCATTGGCGAGCGCGGCATCGGCGGCGCGGAGCGAAGGCGCCGCTTCGCCCCAGACGGTTGCTTCGCCCTTCACCGCCCCGGCCCGCGCCCACTTGAGCAGCGTTTTCGCCCAGGGCGTGCTGTAGCCGTACACGCCGCAGCCGAGCGTGTCGAGCAGGGCGATCCGCACCACTTCGCGCGTGCGCGGCGGAAGATCGCCGTAGCGCAGCGAT
>DAIDBG010000119.1 GCA_027310225.1 bacterium
AGGTGTTCGACGGCACGGTGGAGGCGAACAACGTGACGCTGATCGAGCCGTTCGGAAGAGCGCCACGCCTCACGGCGGACCTCGACGCGCGCGGCATTGATCTCGACTTGCTGACGCGTACCTACTCCTTCGGCCGGATCACCGGCCGCATTGACGCGGCGGTGAAGGGCCTCGAGCTCGCGAACTGGCAGCCGGTCAAATTCGACGCCCGCGTGCAAAGCAGCCCGGGTGAGTATCCGCGCAGGATCAGCCAGAGCGCGGTCGAAAGCATCTCCGCGCTCGGCGGCGCCGGCGCGACCGCCGCGATCCAGCGCAGTTTCCTGCGCTTCTTCGAGCAGTTCGGCTACCAGAAGCTGGGCCTCACGTGCCGGCTCGAGAACGGCGTATGCCGCATGGGCGGCGTGGAGGACGCGCCGTCCGGCTACGTGATCGTGAAGGGCGGCGGCATTCCGGCGATCACGGTGTTGGGCTACAATCGCGCCGTTGACTGGCTCGAGCTGGTGGAGCGGATGAAGCGCATCATGCAGGAAAACGTCTATGCAATCGTTCGTTGAGGCCGTGTGCCACAGGGTCGGAAGACGCGCGGCCGGATTCCCGCTCCTTGTGGGCGCATTGGCGCTCGCCGGCTGCGTCACGATCAACATCTATTTTCCGGCGGCCGCGGCGGAGCAGGCGGCCGACCGTATCATTGACGAGGTGTGGCAACTGAAAAGCGGGGAGGCGCCGAAGGCCGACGGGCCGGCGGCCCCGCAGGGAGAAGCCAAATGAAGGCAGCACGGCCGTTTCTCATCCTCCTGCTGGCGGCGATGTTGTCGCAGGCAGGCGCGGCGCTTGCACAGGCCAACCTGGAAATCAACACGCCCGCCATCGCCGCTCTCCAGCGGAGCATGCAGCAGCGCCACGCGCAGCTCGTTCCCTTCTACGCAAGCGGCGCAGTGGGCCTGACGCGCGACGGCAACGTCGCGCTGCGCGATGCCAACGCGGTGCCGTTGCCGCAGCGCCAGCAGGTGAACGCGCTGATCGCGGCGGAGAACCAGGACCGCGCGGCGCTCTACCGCGAGATTGCGCGCGCCAACGGCCGTCCCGAGTGGGAAACCGACATCCGCGCCACCTTCGGGCAGCGCTGGATCGAGAAGGCCCAGCCCGGCTGGTACTACCGGAGCGCAGGCGGGACCTGGGTGCGCAAGTAGGAATCTCTGCGCAAGCGTGCGCGCAGAGATTCCTCTGAGTGCTTCCCGTGATCAAAAGCGAGGACTGGGTGGCGAGGACGACCGGCCTGCCGATGCCGTTCTTCCTGCGATGGCCTTCCGTTGATGATGACGCCAGTCCTCGCTTTTGATATTGAGACCGTGCCCGATGTCGAGGGCCTGCGCCGGCTCCACGGCCTCGACGCCGGGGTTCCCGCGAAAGACGTCGCCGAAATGGCGTTCCAGCTGCGCCGCCAGGCGACCGGCGCCGATTTCCTGCCGCTGCACCTGCACCGGGTCGTCGTCATCTCCTGCGCGCTCAGGGAGCGCGACGGCTTCAGGGTATGGTCGCTCGGTGCCGGCGGCGAGAGCGAGGGCGAGCTCGTTCAGCGCTTCTTCGAGGGTGTCGAGAAATACACGCCCCAGCTCGTTTCCTGGAACGGCGGCGGCTTCGACCTGCCCGTGCTGCACTACCGCGGCCTCGTCCACGGGGTGAGGGCGGGACGTTACTGGGACATGGGCGAGGACAATCGGGATTTCAAGTGGAACAACTACATCAGCCGCTATCACAGCCGCCACCTCGACCTCATGGACCTGCTCGCACTCTACCAGCCGCGCGCGAACGCGCCGCTCGACCAGCTCGCTCAGCTCATGGGGCTGCCCGGAAAGTTCGGGCTGGAGGGCTCGCAGGTGTGGGAGGCCTATCTGGGCGGCAGGCTTGCCGACATCCGCCGCTATTGCGAAGCCGACGTCGTCAACACCTACCTCGTGTACCTCCGCTTCCAGCTCATGCGCGGTGCGCTCACCTCCGATCAGCACCGCGCCGAATGCGAAGTGGTGCGCTCCGCGATCAGGAAATCCTCCGAGCCGCACTGGAAAGAATTCCTCACGCGCTGGCGCGCCTGAGGAATTCCCTGTTTTCGGTCAGGAAATGCTGATTTCTCGTCCCGATACTTCACCCTCACGACACAGCGCAATATTCATCGAAAGGAGCCATCCCATGAAACCGATTAGTAAATCCACGCCTGCCTTCGCGCCCGCCGATCAGCGCGCCAGACTCGACCGGCTTGCCGCCGGAAACGAACCGAGAACACGATGAAGACAGGACACAGAAACGGGTTGGTGTCATTCGCGGGACTTTCCCGGGCACTCATGGCCGGGCTGATGTTGCTCGCCTCCGCAGCGAGTGCTCAGACCGCGGAGCGCAGCGCCGCTGATGCGGCGCTGGTCGAGCGGGTCAAGGAGGCGGTCATCAAGGAGCTGCGCGAGAGCGGCGCCCTGGACCGCGCGGTGGACGCAGGCGTCATCCGGTTCGTCGAGCAGCAGCGGGCCGAGGCGGAGAAGCGGGAGCAGAGCGCGGCCGGCGGACGGGCCGCCGCGATGCGGACGGTCGCGAAGGACCGCGACCACATCCGCGGCAATCCCGATGCGCCGGTGACGCTGGTCGAGTACTCGGACTTCGAGTGTCCCTTCTGCAAGCGGTTCCACCCAACCGTGAAGCGGATCGTGGACGAATACGGCGGCCGGGTGAGGTGGGTGTATCGCCATTTTCCCCTTGACGAGATCCACCCGGTGAAGGCGCGCAGGGAGGCGGCGGCGGCGGAGTGCGCGGCCGAGCTGGGCGGAAACGACGCGTTCTAGAAATTCGCCGACCGCTTCTTCGAGCTGACTCCTTCCAACAACAACACGGATATCGGCACGGTGCTTCCGCAGATCGCCCGCGAGATTGCGCTCGACAAGGAGCGCTTCGCGTCGTGCCTCGCGAGCGGAAGGTACGACCGGCACATCGAGGAAGACCGTCAAAACGCGGTCGCCACCGGAGGACGCGGTACGCCCTGGAGC